>NZ_CALLWC010000054.1 GCF_938015785.1 uncultured Campylobacter sp.
TCTTGACTATTATGTATCTTTTCTTTCCAAAATGGTATAGGCTTTTATTTTTATAATGCTGCAAAACTTTTCTTCTGTAAGGTATTCAAAGGATATTTCCCTTTGCCGCCGCTATTGGAAAGCCAAAAGCAGCGGCTTTTTTACGCGATATGACCGAAAAGACTAGAAAGCAGGATATGTCATCATTTGTCATTTCTTCTCAATGTAATAACTGCATGGCATATCAAGCCAAATACAAGAGAAAAACAGCCACCGCCAAATAGTGATGCTCCCCACCCTGCACCCGACATTGTCATAAAACCGCCAACAAAGAAAATACCAATGCCAAGAAATATCCCGACACCATAAAAAAGTCCAATTGCCATATCATACTTATTAAATTGTCGTTTCTCTTTTTTTCACATGTTTCCATTTTTGTTATTACCTCCTTCGCAAAATCGTCCATGTGGACTCCAAAAAGAAAACAAATTTTTTTCAACGTATTTAAATCGGGTTCATTAACATCTCTCTCCCAATTCGATAGCGCCTGCCGGGTAACATTCAATTTCCCAGCCAGTTCTTCCTGTGTCATTCCCGATTGTGTTCGCAGATGACGTATTTGCTTTCCTGTTGTAATATCCGTCTGTTTCTGGTTCAAAATGGTTCCTCCTCTCTGATGCTGATTTTATCAATGATATTTCGCAATAGCCAGCAATGAACGTTTGCATTGCGCAAGATGTTACATTATCTTCTGAAACATATGCCGGATCTTGTCTAAACGGCTGTTCGGGCGGCGTGGCTGAAACACAGGCTCGCCGGAAGTTTCCTGATACCCTTTTAATTCTGTAATGCAGACACTTCTTCCATTTGTATAAAAATTCAAATCATTTCTATATTCACCAATACAACGGGCAGGGATTTCCCCCTTAAAAATAACTTCATCTTTTTCAAGTCTGGTTGATTCAATGATTGCGCAATACTTTGGTGCGTCATTATAAGCCCGTGAAAGATATTCCTGCGGTGCAAAAAGGGTAAAGGAAAGGTATGGTTCCAACAGTTGTGTTCCTGCTTTTTTCAATGCCTGCTCCAACACGACAGGCGCAAGAAAACGAAAATCAGCGGGGGTGCTGACCGGGCTGTAATAAACTCCATAATCAAAACAAATTTGGCAGTCTGTCACTCCCCAGCCATATAAGCCCTGCTCCATTCCATAACGCACACCCTCCATGACGGCATTTTGAAAACTTTGGTTTAAATAGCCGAGAGATACCTCGCTTTTATATTGTGTTCCGCTTCCAACAGGAAGCGGTGTTACAGTCAAACCAATAGATGCCCAAAACGGATTCGGCGGCACTTCAATATGAATCGTGTAGCTCGCTTTTTTTTGCGGTCTTTCCAGATAAATAACCGAAGGCTCTTTCATAGCCACGCCCACATGATATTTTTCTTCTAATAGCGAACAAATAACTTCTAACTGTACTTTTCCCAAAAAAGATAATATAATCTCATGTGTAACAGTATCAATGTCAAAATGCAAAAGAGGGTCTGTATCAGCAATCTCTGTGAGGGCATTTAACAGGGCTTCCCTTTGCTCCGGCTTTTGCGGCTCTACCGTTGTCCGAAGTAATGGCATGGGATTATCAATCCGTGTTTTGTGAGGCAGGAGTTTTTCATTTCCCAGAATGTCGTTCAGTTTCAAAGTATCATCAGCTAAAATAACAATTTCTCCCGGACAGGCATGGTCAACCGGGACGATTTCACCATTTGACGGAATACACATTTCTGTAATCTTTATTTTTTCCTTTTTTGACAGCAGCAGGGTATCCCGTAAATGGAGCGTCCCATGATACAGGCGTAAATAAGAAAGCCGTTTTTTCCGCTCTGTATACTCAACCTTAAAAACATATCCACATAATTCAGACTGAATATCGTCTGTTTCTGTAATGAAAGTTTCTGTAATCGCTTCAATCAGTTTTTCTGTTCCTAAATTGTCTTTTGCACTCCCATGATAAACAGGAAACAAAGAGCAGCATCTGGTTCTTTTGCACTTTTCATATTGTAATTCCTGTATATCCAAAGAATCCTCTGCAACATATCGTTCTAATAGTTCATCGCTTCCGGAAATAATCATATCCCATTTGTCCAAATCAGAAATATCGGTCATGGTTATCTTTGGCGACAGGGAAACCTCCTGCATGACAATCATATCACTGGTAAGTTTATCTTTAATGCTTTGGTAAACACGCCGCAGGTCGATCCCATTTTGGTCTATCTTATTTATAAAGATAATTGTCGGAATGTCCATTTTCTGAAGCGCATGGAATAATATACGGGTTTGTGCCTGTACGCCGTCTTTTGCCGAAATGACTAAAACAGCTCCGTCAAGGACAGATAAAGAGCGGTATGCTTCGGTTAAAAAATCCATATGACCGGGAGTGTCCACGATATTGATTTTATAATCATTCCAGCAAAAAGAAGTAACCGCTGTCTGAATGGTAATTCCGCGCTGCCGTTCCAAAATCATAGTGTCTGTTCTTGTAGTTCCTTTATCCACGTTTCCTTGTTCCGCAATCGCTCCACTGGTGTACAGCAGGCTTTCCGTCAATGTTGTTTTTCCTGCGTCTACATGGGCGAGAATTCCAATATTGATTATTTTCATGTGATTGTCCTCCTTTTACAGCCCCAAAAGGGCATAAAAATCCCCAGCAGTAAAATACTTTTACCACTGGGGATTATAATTTGCGGACATACACATATACAGCATACACCTGTTTGTGATTGCTGTTTTTCGGATATGTCAAAATTGATAAGGCAAAAGTATTCTTAAATTGGGTACAAAAAACCAAGCCCCCACAAAAGGGACTATCATAATCCTTTGTTCCCACTATTTGATTATAGTTTTATTTAAGAATACCTTGCCGCATATTTTTTACTCCTTTTTTGGAATGATGCTATTATATCACATTAGTTTTAGGAAAGAAAGTACCTAAAAGAAATTTTTCTTCCCCTTATATGTAACAATCATACCGACTTTCTGGCGTTCAGAATGGTTTCTGCTGTCTGCTGTGGTGTTTGGTTGGAATTGTCCAGCCAAAAGCCGATCCGTGGTGTTGTCTGCATAAATGTATCGTATAAGGTTTCAACCGTAAAGCCGGAATAGCCTGTTTTCTCCCTGTATCGTTCCCTTCCTTTTATTGTTTCCACATCTGGACAAAGAACGACAACCTCAACAGGGTATTTATGCGGCACAAAAAATATGTACATGTAACTAATTCAACACATTTATAATTTGAATAGGGACATTATAGCATTTACTAAATACAAATTCAATGTATACGGAAATAAAGATATAAGGAGTGGGAAGGATTCCGCCGTAGTCGGCATTGTAGGAAAATCCAAAAGTTTAGATTTTCCCACAATGCTTATCTTTTGGTCTTTGGTTCGGAATAGTGTAGTGCTGGCGGTCTATCTCTTGTTTTCGGTTGCTTGCTTCCTTACCGTACATGAGCATTTAATGCCAGTTTCTAGTATATTTATCAACATTTTTAGTATGTTGATAAACTTACTTAGCAAGCTCGGTCCGAGCTTGCTGTAAGGTCTTAGCCAGACGGGCAAAATTTTTATTTACAAAGATACAACCTAAACAAAACTTTATCCATTAAAAATGACATTTGCCGATAAAAGGTCTAAGTTTTTGCTTAAGATAAATATTACTTTAATACATGCAAAAACCTCTCTCAAAATTTTACTCATAAAATTTCTTTCTCCCAAAATAACAATCCATACCCATAAAATGCTAAAATAGCAAGCAAAATATAAATGGCTAAATTTACAAATGCTAGAGAGCGACCTTTGAGAGTTGGCGGAGTTTTTGCGCCCAGGGTCAAACCTCACATCGTATCAATACTACGTGCCAATGCTTGGTCTTATCTTTTTGCGATACGCTCTGGGGCGAGCTACCTGAGTGTTATGATGATATAAGTATCTCGGCGTGCAGATAGAAAATTTATGAGTATGTCTATATGAGATATAGGAGTGTTGCGTAGGATATACCGCAAGTTTGTAAGCAAGCCAGTGTAAATTTACTTGGTAAAATTTACACGGCTAGCTTACTTTGGTGGCTTAAATTTATAGATTACGCATTGTAAATTTTAAAGAATGCTTACTACCCCATCTCCATCAATGCATCATCTTTTGTAAATTTACCACTCAACTCTGGCATCTCATTTACTATTATCTCTTTTAGCTCAGGATCGGTGCTTGCTATTTCAAGTAAAAGACCTAAGCTTTTGTCATTAAAGTCTCTTAGCCTGATATTTTCTTTTTGCAAGCTTTTGCTTTTACGTGCTAGAGATTGATTTTCTCTATTCTTACTCTCTATCAATGCATTTTGTTCATCTATCTTTGTTTGCTGATTAGTATGTGCTTTTACTCTATTTTTAAGAAGCATTATCTCTTTGTCTTGCTCAGCTTGAATCTCTTTTAAATCATCTAGCTCTTTTTCTAGCTGCTCTTTTTCTTTTAAGACTTCTAAGCTTTTCTTTTTATCTTCCTCTATGATCTTGTTTTGTTCTGTTACTTGCCCATCAAGAAGTTCTACCTTTTCTTTTAGCTGCTCATCAGATGTGATGGTTATGCTTTCTTGCATTTGTTCAAAAACAGAATTTCTAAGACCTACTATTAAAGCTCTTTTTTCATTTGGCTCTAACCTAAAGTACTCGTCGCCCAACAAAGGCTCTTTCTTTTGCATATACTTATTTGCTTCCGCTTCTATAAGCTTTTGAATTTTCTCTTTTAACTCTTTCTCGCTCTTATATTCACTTGCTATTTGGTGCATTTGGGTTAAATTCTTGTGTCTATTTTTACTTGGCTTACCACGAAGTACCTGACCTTCAAATGCCTCTGCACCCATATCTTGCAGCTCTTGGCCAAATTTTGCTGTTTGTGTCCTGCCACTAAATCTCAAATTTGCATGTTTTTCAAAGTTGTAGTTTGTAAAGATGATGTGATAGTGCTTGGTCTTCTCATCATTATGCTCAGCCACAAGCAGACACTTTGCGCCATACTTCGCGCAGTATGCGTTTACAAATCTCATTACTCTATCCATATGTATGTTTTCATTTATAAATTTTGACTCTTCGTCGTTTAGCCCTTCTTTTGGATCTTTCTCTCTGTCTGTACCAAATGTGATGATGACTTCACAAAAACTAGCCATATCTTTGCGCCAAGTTCTACGTATAACTATATCTTTACCTTGTCGTTTTTGTGTATAGGACTGCGCGGCATAGTCTTCTTTAAAGCTATCCTGAAAGCCTTTAAGTAATTTCTTTACAAAAGCCATATTATGTAACTCATCATCTTTGCTGTTAGCATCTCTCATATTGCCATTGCCATTAAATTCACTTAAGAGCTTGTAGCGATTAATAGTGGTTGGATTCTTGTTGAGATACTTTATATGCTCAGTTTGATTTTTCTCACGGCACGCATGTGCAAATCTACCTATGGCTCTACCATATGTTAAAAAACCTGACCTCACATTTATGACTAGGCTGTGATCATTTACTATATATGCATTAGCCATGGCAAATCACCTCACTATATGAACTTTCTTTCGTGCTAGCGGTGCTAGTTACTATTAATGAAAATTTTTTCATTTTTATCCTTTTAAAAGATATTTATAGTAATTACACCAATTTTGAAAAAAATCTGCGCTGGAAATGCAAATTTTTGTAAAAAAGTTTATTTTTTAAGAAAGAAAAGTTAAGAATATTAAAATGATAGATGTTGAAAGTGCGTATTTAAAGGAGTTTGAGATAAAAAGATTATCCGCCCCGAGTGAGGCGGATTTGTCAAGTAGGAGATTATTTTTTGCTAGGTGGATACATCTTCCAGCTGCTATCTACTTTCCAGTCTATCGGGTGGCAAGACATACAAGTATTTAGCTTTTGCGGATGATGCACGGCGTGGCATGACTGACACTGAAGCATTTCGTTGTCTCTATTATGGACACCATTATGCGGGTTAGACAAACCATAGTTTGCGGTCTTTTTTCTGATCTCATCTACCTTGTGACAGCTTGTACATTGTTGGTTTGTAAATCCTCTTTGTTTTGTTGGCATCTCAAAATCGCCCATCGCATACATCCTGACCTCGTTTAGTTGCTCGCCTATGGTTGGTGTATGGCAATCGTGGCATGTTACGTTTGCATCATTGTGCTTTTTGGCTAGCAAATTTCCTTTTGTATAAGAGTCGTACTCTGGCTGCATGTTGTGACACAAGATACAAAATTCAGCCTTGTGGCTAGCAGCCTCTATTTGGTGAAACGCTATAAAGCCCACGATAGCAGCTACTATTAGTCCTATTATCGTATATTTTTTTCTATTGCTCATGCTTGTACTCCTTTTGCGTTTGCCGCAGCCTGATAGCCTGCTAAGCGTCCGTAGCATAGGCATGTTCCGTGGCTAGTGCCGGCTAAAACTACTGGATAATCTCCCAAAAAGCGTCCGCCCATAACGTTACCGCAGGCATAAAGTCCAGAAATTTCGTTATAGTCGGTATCCAGCACGTTTGCAGTGCTTGGCTCAACGGTAAAGCCACCCATTACGACCAGGCTCGCACCTACTCCCATTTTGCCAGCATAAAACGGCGCATGGCGGACTGGAAACATCCTCTTAGCGGTCTTACCAAAGTCATCATCATAGCCTTTGTCGCATAGCTCGTTGTAGCGTTTTATGGTCGCCAAAAACTGTGTTTGCGCCTTTTTGTTATCAGGGTAGAGCTTACTAGCAAGCTCTTCAATGGTGTTTGCTTTTATGACATCAGGCATCTCTTCAATATCTTTTACCGATATATATGATGTTTTGCCTATCGCCCACTGGCAGTCAGGTGGAAGCTTTGGATTATCTTCTACACAGTGGTTTACACTGCCGTGTGATACGCCCATGAGGCCGACTTGCTCTGGAAATTTAGAGTCAAATACCTGCCAGCCAAAGCCTCCTGGTTGGCGAGAGAGCGGCTGAGTGACTTGCTGACCGCTTAGATCTTCATTTGTAAAGCGCTCTCCCTTTGCATTTGTTAGTAAAAACGCATCAACGCCAAGCGGTCCGCCAAGCGTGTGAGCGACTGGTGCGTGCGGTCCGTCTTCTAGCTTTGCACCTATCCATGAGCCAAGCTTATGCCCGTCTCCCGTATTGGTCGGATTGTTTTTGTAGTCTCTGTTTGGAAACGGACAGAAGAAATTTGCCACCCACGGCACAAATGTCTTTACCATCTCAGGGTCATTCATATAATCGCCCGTAGCAAGTATCACCGACTTAGCATTTATCTTGATATATGAGCCATCAGCCATATTTTGCGCGATCGCTCCTTGCATTTTGCCAGTTGTTTTGTCGCGAAGAAGCTTTTTCGCACGAGTTTTAAAGATATACTTTGCGCCTTGTTTTATAGACTTTTCATAAACTAGCTCCATCATCGGCTCTTGACTAGGTAAAAAGGACATAACAGTTGGATAGCTTGGGCTGTTTTCCTTACTTGGGTCGTATCCGGCCGGGAGTGGATAGTGCATAAGCATCAAATTTATCTTACTTCTATCAAGCTGCGTATCGGTCTCTTTCATAAAATGCACCGCAGGAGCAAGCTCTATCATCCAGTCAAAGTCCTCGCCGCTGTGATCCGCCCAGTAGTTCCACACTCGCTGATCGGCGCGGTAGCCCATCTGTTTTAAGTGTTCATTTATGGCCGCATTCTTGTCATATTTGATACCAAGCTCTCTTTGAAATTTATTGCCTAGAGTGCCGTACTGACCGCTTCTAACCTGAAAGCGACCGGCTTTTTCTAGGACGATAACCCTTGCGCCTTTTTCGCTAGCAGCGCGCGCAGCGTGAAGCCCTGAAACGCCAGCACCGATGATAAGCACGTCGGTTTCAAGCGTCTCTTTTATATCTTTGTCTGAAATTTCAGGCTCAACACCTAGCCATTTTGGCACATCAGGTGCTTTTGTGGTCTCCTTTTCTGGATGGATGAGGTGGTTATTTGGGTTATCACAGCCTGTTAGCAGCGCTGATCCTGCTGCAACTGAGCCAAGTGTGAGTGCGCCACTACGTTTTAAAAACGAGCGACGTGATAGTTCGTTATTTTCTACCATTTTATACTCCTTGTTTCAAATTTATTTCAATATATCAAAGTCATAAGACACTCTTAGCCAAAGCTCTTCATCTCTTGTCTTGCCGTTAGAGCTGCCGTTTGTATATTTTAGCTTTCTATCTAATGTTTCATAGATAGCTGATAGTTTTAGACCCTTAACCGCAGGGACTTTGTAAGTTACTTGCACGTCCCAGCCCTTTACGTCGATTCTAGTTCCTGGTGCTTGACCATGAAGGCCACCTGAGCGAACGTTGCTACCATTGTGCTGTTTGCCATACCAGTAGTCAGCATCCACTCTAAGACCCTCGGCGCCTACATTGCTAAGGTCGTAGCCTGCGCTAAATTTATGTAAATTCATACCAGCAAAATTCATAAATAAAAACGGACCATAGATTGGAGTGGCCGTAAATGAGCCAACGTCGTTTCCTATGCCTTGAAGCGACATCTGGTTTTTACTAACGGTTGAGTATGCGTATCTAAAATCAGCGCCATAAGCATTATAAAGCCCTATCATGCCTGCATAGTAATCGCCGTTAAAGTCGAAATTCTCTTTTAAAGTGCCGTTTGTTCTTGAGCCTTTATACATAAAGTCTATGCCAACGATCGCGTTTTCAAAAAGCGTAGGCGTTTTGTAGCCAGCAGCTGCGAAGTAGAAATTTATATCGCCTTTTGAGTTAGCCGCGTCGTCATACTCGATGCCTGAGACATTTGCGTAGCCAGCTGTGAGCGAGACGCCTGGGATGCCGCTATATGTTGCAAATGAGTTAAAGATGTTGTCAAATTTATAGCCGTAAGGTCCAAAGCCACCGATAACAACTCTATCTTTAAACCTTGGCGCGCCGTGATCTCCACCAGTTACTGCGCTTGATCTACCTGCAAATTTCCAAAAGTCAGCTAGGCCGATAACGGTATTTATACTATCAAGCTTTATCCTAGCGCTCACGCCCTCAAATGCCTCTTTGTAGCCCACGTCTGTGTTTGTTGCCACAAGTGGCGGCACTAGGCCTGTGTATTTTGAGTTGTAGTACTGGCGACCTAGTTTAAAGTCGATATAGTCATTCTCATATCCTAAGTAGGCCTCTGAAAGTGCTACACCTTCGCTATTCCAGTCATAGGCAAAATACTCTTTTGCAGCCTTTGACGGAGCAAAATTTACTAAGCCCTGAGCCGTAAGACCAAGCTTAAAGCCATAGTAAGAGCCAGTTAAGAACCTAAGCTCAGCACCTAAACCGCCTATGTGCTCGCGAATTTTATTTGTTCTGCTAGCTGGCGGGAAGTACTCTGTCGAGTCCATATCATAGTATGAAAATATGGTCGCACCCATAGTGCTTGCCTGCAAAGCCTCTTCCAAGCTCTCACTCGCACTTGTACAGGTCGTCATAGCCATAAGCGCAGCCAAACTAAGAGCAAATTTACTCTTGCTTGTAGTTAAAAAAGATGTTTTCACTCTAAACTCCTTAAATTTCTTTTTAGGCATTTAACAATGCCGCCTTTTTAAGCTTGGCTTATCGCATCATCACTTGCGATCATGCCGCGCTATGTAAATTTTGTCTTTTTAGTTTTGCCATTTGGTGATATGTCTAGAATAACCACGTCCTTTTAAAACACAAAGCTACTGTGTTTTATGGCATCCCCCCTTGGATTTATTAGTGAAATTATAACATGTAGGCATATCAAAAACGGTAAGATTTTGGTAACATTAACTAAAAAATATTTTTTAGTTTTAAATTTTAAATTTGATATAATCACTACTATGATAGAAATTTTACTTATAGAAGACGACCTTGAACTAGCCGAGCTTTTAAAATATGCATTGCTAAAAAGCGAGATTGGCGTAACCATAGTCACAAATCCGCTTAAAGGGCTTGAAATTTTAAACGAAAAAAATACCTTTGATGCATTGGTGCTTGATCTTGGCTTGCCAGATATGGACGGTCTTGAAGTGTGCAAGCACGTAAGACACAGCTATCCATCGCTACCTATCATCATCTCATCGGCTCGCAGTGAAACGCTAGATAAGATAAAGGGCTTTGAGCTTGGGGCGGACGACTACATGGCAAAGCCCTATGAGCCAATAGAGCTTGCATTTAGGCTAAGGGCGATACTTCGCCGAGGGATACAAGCTGGCAATGACTCCAAAACCTTTTGCGTAGATAAACAAAGACGCACTATATTAAAAAATGGAGAAGCCATAGCGCTTACAAAAGCGGAATTTGACATCTTTATCTACCTTTATGAAAAAGAGGGGATAGTCGTATCAAGAGAGGATATTTTGTTAAATTTAGGTCAGGCTAAATTTCAAAGCGGGCTAAAAAGTATCGACGTAGCCATAGGGCGCTTGCGCCAAAAGATAGGAGACGACCCTAAAAATCCACACTTTATCCACCCCGTGCGCGGTATAGGGTATAAATTTATCAATGCGTAATATATCTATCATCAAACTCATATCTTTTTTCTTTTTTGCCGCGCTCATTACGGTAAATTTGGCATTTTTTATCGAATCAAAAAAGCAGATTAGAGACGCAGAGTATCATACTTATGAGCGCTTTATGCTGGGTATGCGTATACGAGGACAAGTAGAAGGCAACGCGGCTAAACAACTAGCGCAAATAGGTCTTAAAAGTAGCGAGCTTGATCCTATTAAGATCAGGCAAGGCGGAGAAAAAATTTATAGCGACTCGTATGCTGATATGATAAGGTATAACAAAAAGTTTTATTTTGTGCCTAGATTTTCTTCTATCGATCCAAAAATGTTTTCGCGCATTATGGATGCGGCAGGGCTTAATATATCAAGCAAAGATGACATAGTAAAAAACGATGTGCCTTTAGAAAATTTAGAAGAAATTTCTTCAAATGGCATTTGGGTGCTTTGGCTCGTAGTAAATATAGTAATGGTCGCATTTTTTATAGTCGTTTTGAAAAAACTGCTAAGGCTTAGAAATTTAAAAAATATGATAAGAAGAGCAGGCGAGGAGGATAAATTTAGGCTGATAAAAGTAGAGGCAAACGACGAAATAGGCCAAATCGCTGGCGAATTTAACACGACTATGCAAAAGATAGACGCCATAAAACAGGCTAGAGCGCTCTTTTTGCGTAATATCTTGCATGAATTTCGCAACCCGATAATGAAAGGGCGGATCATGGCGGATATGATCGCTGAAATTTTACAAGACGATAAGGCGGGAGACAGGTTAAAACAAATTTTTATAAGGCTAGAGATGATACTAGGCGAGGTTGTCAAGGTCGAAAAACTAGTATCGAGCGAGTGGGAGCTTAAAAAGAACAAACACCGAGTCATAGACATCGTAGATCACTCGGTAGATATGCTTTTGCTAAAAGATACAAGCCGCATAGATGTGCTAGCAGATGGTGAGATAAGCGCTGTTGAGGTTGATTTTGAGCTTTATGCGACCGGAGTTAAAAATTTGATCGATAATGCCTTAAAATACTCAAGCGACAAAGTCATCGTAAGGATAGATAAAAATGCTCTGTGCATCAGCAGCGTGGGAGACGAGCTTGAGCAAGAAAGACTTGAGTTTGATAGGGCGTTTAATAGAAGAGTAGAAACTTCAAATTCTGGACTTGGACTTGGACTTTACATAGCAAATCAAATTTTTAAAAAGCACGGCCATGCCCTAAAATACAAACACGAAGATGGTATAAATATTTTTATGATATGTTTTGGGGAGTGATTTAAATAAGAGTTGCTTTATAAGTCTCTTTAAGATATTTAGAATTTCATTGAGTAGATTTTAAGTCTTGACAAAAATATATGCAAAAATTTTAGAAAACTATTTTTATGGTATTAAAAGGGTGATGGCTTTATAATCATTGGAATTTTTAAGAGACTGTCCCACTTTTGTAACTAAGTGTTCCACTCTTAAAGGAAATTTTAAAGAAAGGGAAAGAACAAAAGCATCACTGCTAGTGCCTAAAATAGGATATTTTGGTGTCAAAGGGGAGACTTGAACTCCCGACCTCCGGCTTATGAGACCAGCGCTCTAACCAGCTGAGCTACCTTGACACGCGAAAAGAAATAGCAAGTATAGCTAAATATTCTTATTTTTAATTGAAACACTTTAAAAGGAGAGAAAATGAATGCGGCTTTGATTTTATTAGTCGTCATAGTTTTATTAGTTTTGGCGCTAGTGGGCGTTTATAACTCATTCATCGCCAAGCGCAACCAGGTGCGAAACATCGCTTCCACCGTCGATACGCAACTTAAAAAGCGCTACGACCTCATCCCAAATTTAGTTAGCGCCACGCGAGAATATATGAGCCACGAAAATGCCGTGCTAACGCGCGTTAGCGAACTTCGCTCGCAAGCAATCAGCGCAAGCTCTAACGCGGATAAATTTAAGCTAAATAGTGAAATTTCGGCTCTTTTAGGACAGATCCGCATTGCGGTGGAGGCGTATCCAAACCTCAAAGCTAACGAATCGTTTGCCAAGCTACAAAACGCGTTAGGCGAGTGCGAAGAGCAGATCAGCGCCGCACGCCGCGCTTATAACGGCGCCGTTACGGTTTATAATAACGCCTGCGAGATGTTTCCTACTAACATCATCGCTAGCGTTTTCAACTTTGCCAAAGCGGAATTTTTCGCTGCTAGCGAGCAAGAAAAGCAAGCCCCGAATGTTTCTGAGCTTTTCAAAAAATAAGTGCGAGGCGTATAAAATTTGCGACGAAATTTTAAAATTTTATCGCAAACAATGCCGAGCGCCGAAAGGCTAAATTTATAGCGAAAAAACAGATCGCGCGCAAAGAGCGTGTTCTTAAAAGAGTTTGCTTCGCGCCCCACGTGCTCGTCATCTTGTTTGAGATATCTTGCGGCATGCGGTACTGAGAATTTTAACAATAAAATTTTACGGTGCAATGCCAAATTTTAAAAGTCTAAATTTCGCAGTGTAAATTTTCGTTAGCTTGCCGCAGGCGTTACTTGCGCAAACGGCAGCAAAAAGTAACGCCTCGTTAGTCGTGAGTAATTTTACAAATTTGCGCCTCGGTTGCGACTGCGAGGTCTTTCGGCGCAAGAACGATCTGTTTTCCGCGCACGCCCGCGCTAACGTAAATTTTCTCCTGTGTTAACGCCTTTTCATCGATGAAGGTGCGGAAGTGCTTTTTCATCCCAAGCGGCGAGCAACCGCCCCTGACGTAGCCCGTGACCTTTTGCAAATCCTTCAAATCCATCAGCTCGCAACGCTTTGCCCCGCAGATGTGCGCGAGCGCCTTGAGATCCAAATTTAGATCGCCCTGCAGGCAGGCCACGACGTATTCGTGATCCGCCGTGCAGACTATCGTTTTATAAACCCGCTCGATCGGCTCGCTCACGCTGTTTGCAACATGCACCGCGTCTAAATTTAAAGGATCAACCGCATATTCTTTGATCTCGTAGGGGATTTTCAGACCGTCCAGGACGCGCGCGGCGTTCGTCTTTGAGCTCATTTCGCCTCCTTAAATTTAATAGCGGATTTTGTTTTCTTTCAAAAAATCGCGCAGATCTTCGTATTCGCTTTGATCGAAATAGCGCCATTTGCCGGGCTTTAGCGTCCCAAGCGTCATTCTGCCGAATGCCGTGCGCTTAAGCTCCACGACGTCCAGATCAAAATAGCCGAAAAATCTGCGCAGCTCGCGGTTTTGCCCCTCGTTGATGATCGCCTTTATCTTCGTATAACCGCCGCTGCTAGGCATTATGCGGTAGCCCAAGAAGGGCTTAAATTCCATCGATTTGATCTTGCTTTTAGCGTGCGCGCCCTTGCTTGCGTCTGCGGCGAAAAAGCCCTCGCGGATCGACGTTACGACCTCGTCCTTCACCTCGCCTTTTACCTTTAGATAGTACTCTCGCTCGATGTCGCTGTTCATCAGCGCCGTAGCGATCGCCGGCGCATCGGTCAGCAGCAAAAGCCCCTCGCTTGCAAAATCCAAACGCCCCACGCTAACAAATCTACTAAATCCCTCCGGCAAACTATCGTAAATCGTCCGCCTGCCACGATCGTCCTTTTTAGTAACTAACTCGCCTTTGCGTTTGTTATAAACAATCATCGTAAATTCCGTCTTAGGCTTGATGAGGCGCGAGCCGATGCGGATCTTCTCCTCGCCGCTAACTTCGATGAAATCGCTAACGACGCGGCCGTTAATGCTAACCTTGCCCTGCTTGATCAGCTCGTCCGCCTCACGGCGTGAGTAGGCGGTGTTATGAGAGATAAATTTATTCAGACGCATCTTTTGCATTATTTTAGCCCCAGACTCGTTAGATCATGGATATGCAAGATCCCCGCAGGCACGCCATTTTCGGCCACGGGCAGGACTTGAATTTTAAATTGCTCGATTAAATTTAGTGCGTCTATCGCGAGCATATTTTTATCGTCCAGCATTTTAGGATTTTTGGTGGCATATTTTAGCGCGCCGTCATTGATGTCAAAATCCTCTCGCATCAGCGCACGCCGCAAATCGCCATCACTTAAGATCGCCTCGAGCGCGCCCTTTTCGTTCACTAACAAAACGGTGCCGAGCTTTCCGTGCGTCATAACGTCGATAGCTTGTTTTAGGCTGGTGTTACGGTTTGCGAGTGGCAAATTTTTACTTTGCATCACGTCTTTTACTTTTACGAAAAGTCGCTTACCGAGGCTTCCGCCGGGATGAAAATTTGCAAAATCCTCCTTGCCGAATCTACGCTGCCTCATCAAACAGATCGCTAACGCGTCGCCTAACGCAAGCGTTAGCGTCGTAGAAACCGTCGGCGCAGCACCTAGCGGGCAGGCCTCTTTGACGATATTTAGGCTTATGAACTCATCGCCAACCTTACCGAGTGAGCTGTTTTTATCGCGTGCCATCGCGATGATCTTTACGCCGAAACGTTTGAGGTGAGGTAGAATTCTAACCAGCTCCTCGCTCTCGCCGCTAAAGCTGATCGCAAGCACCATATCGTCCTTGCCGATCATGCCCAAATCGCCGTGCAGCGCCTCGGTAGGATGGACGAAAAACGACGGCGTGCCGGTGCTGGCAAGCGTCGCAGCGATCTTAACGCCTATGTGACCGCTCTTACCCACGCCGGTGACGATTACTTTGCCTTTGCAAGCCAGGATCAAGTTTACGGCTCGCTCAATTTCGTCGCCGATAAGATCCGCATGCCGCAAAAGCTCCGCTCCTTCGAGCCTCAGCACCTCTCGTGCCGTATCTAAAATTTCACTCATTAAACCTTCTTTTTAAAATTTGCTTTCATTTTACGCCTCTTCGCGCCACGCCTAAATTTACGCTACGCGGAATTTCACGCCGTAAAACCAGCACACATTGCAAAATTTTACACCCAATAGCTCATCCGCGCCATAAAATTTCACTTGCCTGCCGCAGATCAAAGCCTCTTTGCGCGCTAAATTTAGCCACGCTTACATCAAATAGATCACCGGCACGATGGTCGGATATTTTTTGATCTTTCTAAAGATGTGTTTGCGCACGGCCTGGCGGATCTTGCCCTCCAGCGCCCAGTGATCGAGCAGAATTTCATCTTTTAAATTTGCCAAAAACTGCTCGATGATGCCCTGCATCTCTTTGGTAAAGTGCGCCGTTTGGTTCTCTGCGACGAGTCCGTAAGTGATGACGCGCGTCTGAATGAGCCTCTTTTCGTTTTTGTCGATCTGCGCGATGATGACCGCGACGCCCGCATCGGCTAAATTTTGGCGGTGCTTGACGATCTCGTCGGAGATCTGTTTGTTGATCTGGTTGTCAATGAAGACCTTGCCCGTCTTGACGGTCTTGACGCGCTTTAGATATTTTTCGCAAACCTCCATCTGATCGCCATCGTTCATCAGATAGATATTTTTCTCCTCGATGCCGCACTCCATCGCAGTCTCTTTGTGCTTTACGATGTGATTATACTCGCCGTGCACGGGTAGGAAAAATTTTGGCTTTATCAAGCGCAGCATGAGTTTTTGCTCCTCGATCGAGGCGTGCCCGCTTACGTGTATCTCGCTGAAGTCCTGATACGCGACCTTTGCGCCGCTTTTTAGCAGGTAGTTAAGCACGGTCGATACGCTGCTTTCATTGCCCGGGATCGCCTTGGCGCTGATGATTACCTGATCGGTGGATTTGATCTTGATATATTTGTGCTCGTCCGTCGCCATGCGATACAGCGCGCTCATCGTCTCTCCCTGCGAGCCGGTAGTAACGATTAAAACCTCATTATCGGGGTATTTGGAGACCTGATCGGCATCGACAAAGATCTTTTTGTCTAAATTTACATATCCAAGCTCCATCGCGGTAAATAAATTTCGCTCCATGCTTCGTCCGATGACGCAGACCTTGCGGCCGTATTTTACGCCGCGCTCAATAGCCTGATAGACGCGGTGGATGTTTGAGCTGAAGGTACTCATTATCACTCGCCCCTTACAGCTTGAGAATATCATATCAAAGGTCTTACCTACCGAGCTTTCAGACTTTGTGATCCCCTCTTTGTGCGAGTTTGTGCTATCGCTCATCAAAAGCATAACTCCGCGATCGCCGTAATAAGCTAGGCGGTTCAGATCGGTCGGATAGCCGTCGATCGGCGTGTGATCGATCTTAAAATCGCCCGTATGGATGATCGTGCCCGCTTTCGTTGTGATTGCAAGCGCGCTTGCATCGATAATCGAGTGCGTTATGTGGATAAACTCGACCTCAAAATCACCGATCTGATAAAGCTGGCGCTTCTGCACGGGGCGGAAGTAGCTGCGTTCGGCTTTAAGGCCGTGCTCTTCAAATTTATTGCTTATCATCCCCAAAGGAAGCGGCGTGGCATAGATCGGGAATTGAAATTCTTTGAAAAAATATGGCATCGCTCCGATATGATCCTCATGCGCGTGCGTGATAATTATGCCCTTGATCTTGTTTTTTATCTTGCGAACATAATCGAAGTCGGGGATTAAAATGTCCACGCCAAGCATACTCTCCTCTGGAAAGCTCATGCCCACATCGACGATGATCGCACTCGTATTGGTCTCAAAAACGGTCATATTCGCGCCGATCTCGCCCAGTCCGCCAAGCGGCGTGATACGCACCGTCTCATCGCTGCGATTAGCGTCTTTAAGCGGGTGCAGGCGCTCCTCGTGGATCAGCTTATTTTGCGCGATTGCCTCTTCCATCGCCTTTTGCCACGGCTCGTTGCCCGTGAGACTCTTTGGCATATTTGAGCGCTTTTTATGCTTTTTCTTTTTCTGCGAATCCGAAGAGTTCGTATCGTCTGCGGCGCTAGAATTTGCGCCTTTTGCGCTGCTGCTATTTGATTTTGCACGGCCGTCGCGGTTTAAATTTGAACCGCTCGCGCCGTTTTCGTTGCTTCTTGGATATGCACCGCCGAAATGCGCACCGCTCGCGCCGTTTGAATGCGTAGCATTTAAACCGCCATTTGACGCGCCACCCACAGAATTTGATCCGTTGCGAGAGCCGTTTTTTGAACCCTTTGAACGAGCGGAATTTTGCCCGTTTTTCGCGCCTTTATTTTTGCGGAAGCCGTTTTCATGCTCGTCGCCAAATTCCGCGCCGCCTGCAGAGCCCTCACTCGCGATAGATTTTTTTAGATTTTCCTTGCGTTTTTTGTAGCGATTGCTTTTTTTGAGTCGTTCGACGCCGTTTTCATTTCTGTTTTCTTCCATCTTTTGCCTTTAAATTTTTAAAAATTTCTAAAAAAAGGGTGGAATTTAACTCGTGCGCCCGAACTGTGGGCGGAATTTTCAAATTTAAAAAGATCTCTTCGGCTAAGCCTCCATCAAATTTTGCGCTTAAATTTTTAATAAGCGTCTTTCGCGGCGCACTGAAAGATACGCGCAAAAAGCTTTTAAATTTCTCGTATTCATCGAGATTTTGGAGCTGAGCGCAACTTTTTACGCCGAGGCTCTCCGCGCTTTCCTCGGCACCGGGCTTGAAATTTTTGCCCTTTACGAGCCTGATCACCGACGAAGTTACCTTCGGCGCAGGCTCGAAGCAGCCAGGCTCAACGTCGAATAGAAGCTCGCAACCGCCCGCAAGATCCGCCAGGATCGAAAGAGCGCTAAAATCGCTCTGCCCGGCTCTAGCGCAGAATTTTAAAGCGACCTCCTTTTGGATCATCACCAAAAATCCGCTGCACAACTCATCGTCGATCGCCTGCAAAATCATCTTTGTAGCGACGTAGTAGGGCAAATTTGCGACCAAAAAATATTCGCCGCAGCTAAGACCCCGCTGCTGCCAAATCCGCAAAGCATCGCCCAAAACGAGCTCAAGCTCGCCGCTAGCAATCTGCTGCGCAAATTTAGCGCTTAAAATTTGATATAAATCTTCATCTATCTCGAAACTTTTTAATCTGTAAAATTCCAAAAGCTTGCGAGTTAAATCACCTAAGCCAGCCCCGATTTCAACGACATTCTGTACGCTCTCGGGAATCGCTTGGATGATCTTGCTTAAAACGGCTTCGTCTTTTAAAAAATTTTGCCCGAACTCTTTTTTCGCCCTAATCATCGCGAGAGTCTAGCCAAATTTTACTTATAAAGTCATTATGTTAAGTAAAATTTGGCTAAAATCATAAAAATTTTATTCCGAAGGGCTACTTTGAATAGATTCGCAAAACGCATAATCCCGTGCCTAGACGTCAAAGACGGACGCGTGGTAAAGGGCGTAAATTTCGTAGGTCTCGTGGACGCGGGCGATCCGGTCGAGATAGCCAAACGCTACAACGAGGAGGGCGCGGACGAGCTGTGCTTCCTCGATATCACGGCGTCGCACCTTGAGCGCGATACGATAGTGGATGTCGTGGAGCGGGTCGCGCGCGAGCTTTTTATCCCGCTAACAGTAGGCGGCGGTATCCGTACGATCGACGATATCTCGCGCCTATTAAACGTCGGATGCGACAAAATCAGCCTCAACTCAGCCGCGATAAAAAATCCAAATTTGATAGACGAAGCGGCAAATAAATTTGGCTCGCAGTGCGTCGTGATCGCGATCGACGCAAAACGAAATTCTAGTGAAATTTCGCGCGGTAATTTATATGTCGCGGCGAGGAATTTGAACGTAAATTTACGCAATGAAGCACAAAATTTTGGAGAGACTTCACGCAGCTCGCAGGATGAAATTTTAACTGGGAACGGCGAGCCTTGCGGCTATAGTGTGTTTATAAACGGCGGTAGGCTGGATACCGGCAGGGATGCGCTTGCTTGGGCGAAAGAGGCGCAGGAGCGCGGTGCGGGCGAAATTTTGCTCACGTCGATGGACTGCGACGGCGTTAAAAACGGCTTTGAGCTAAATTTGACGCGGATTTTTAGCGCGCTTGATATCCCTGTGATCGCAAGCGGCGGTGCGGGTAAAATGGAGCACTTTAAAGACGCATTTTTAGCGGGCGCGGACGCATGCCTGGCGGCATCGATTTTTCACTTCAGAGAAATCGAAATCAAGGCACTAAAAGCGTATTTGCGAGAACAAAATATTGAAGTGAGACTGTAAATTTAGTCAGGTTTATACCGTGGGGTTAAAACTTAGCAGTCAAAGCGACTAAACAATTAATTTTATTTCAGCCCTTCGTTATCTTGCAAGTTTTTTGACAAGTATTATTTTGCTTAGGTAAAATTTATTCGTTTTAGCTAAATCATAAGCTTTTTTAAATACCTTTCCATCTTCTACTCGCCACCTGCGCTGCTACCATTATGGGAAGATAAGGGTACAGCTCTCATAGATATTTACTCGATTTATTTTAATTTCATCTGATACTTTACGACGAAAAAATTTCAAAATTTAGCTTTAAATTTATCGTCATTTTGCTATGATTAGTGAAAAATAATGAAAGCGTGAATGCGTAAATGATAATCTCTGCCGGACGAAATGAAATTTTTGATTTTGCCCTGCCTATGGGTGTAGGGCTAGTGGATATGAGTATAAATTTGACTAAATTTTTATGCGAAAATAGGCAAAGCTTGCCGAGTGAAATCATTTTCGTGGGTTCTGCGGGGCTATATAAAGAAGGTAAAATTCTAAAAATTTATGAAAGCAGATCGGCTGCAAACTGCGAGATATCGGCGCTTTATGAGCTTTCATACTCTCCAATTAACTATGAAATTCTAGCTAGGAATTCTGCCAATGTTTCATATGAAACAATAACTAATAGCTCAAATTTTATCACGACCGATAAAAAATCCGCATTAAAATTCTTTGAGCGAGGTTATTTTTTAGAAAATATGGAATTTTTTGCGGTTCTCAAGGTAGCACAAAAATTTCAAATTCCCGCTTACGGAATTTTTTGTGCGACGAATTTTTGTGATTCAAATGCTCACACGGATTTTTTAAAAAATCACGCCGCTGCAAAAGAAAATTTAACTAAATATCTAAAAACTAAGGCATTAATTTGAAAAATATCTTTGATTTTACAATGAAAGAGCTTGAAAATTTCGTCGAACCAAAATTTAGAGCCAAACAAATTTACGAATGGATTTACAAAAAGAATGTAGATGACTTTGCACTAATGCTAAATCTACCAAAAGAGATCCGTCAAGGTTTAGCTCAAAATTTTTATTTAGACCCGCTTAAATGTATCAGATCCGAAACAAGTAGCGATGGCAGTATCAAATACCTTTTCGCTCTCAAAGACGGCAAGACGATAGAAAGTGTCCTGCTACCGATGAAGGATGAGCTGAGAGATGAAAACGAAAAAATTATAAGACACGCGCGCTACTCAATCTGTGTAAGTTCACAAGTGGGTTGCAAAATCGGCTGTAGCTTCTGCTTGACAGCAAAAAGTGGTTTCGTACGGAATTTAGCTCCAGGCGAAATCGTGGCTCAAATTTGGCTCATCAAGAAAATAAACGCGATCCCGTACGAGCGCCGCGTCAATGTCGTATATATGGGAATGGGCGAACCGCTTAATAACCTAGACAACGTTGCCAAAGCCGTGCGAATTTTAAAAGAAAACGACGGACTCGCAATAGCGCCGCGTCGCCAAACGATAAGTACAAGCGGACTTTCTACGCAGATAAAAAAGCTTGGCGAAATGGATCTTGGCGTACTACTCGCAATCTCACTGCATGCAGTGGATGACGAACTGCGTGAAAAACTAATGCCGATAAATCGCGCCTACAATATCGCATCGATCATGCAGGCGGTGCGCGAGTTCCCAATCGATCTGCGAAAGCGCGTGATGTTTGAATACCTAATGATCGATGGGGTAAATGACCGCTCAAGCGATGCCAAAACGCTAGTGAAGCTTCTGCACGGCATCCGCGCAAAAGTAAATCTGATCTATTTTAATCCGCACGAAGGCTCGAGCTTTGGCAGACCAAGCCCTGAAAATATGATAAAATTTCAAGACTATCTATGCGCGCACGGCATTACTTGCACGATCCGCCAGAGCAAGGGGCTAGATATCAGTGCAGCGTGCGGACAGCTCAAGCAAAGAAACGAGCAAGATAAAATTCTGGCTCAAAGTGGTATCAGTGCCGATAAAATTTCGAACAAGTAGAGGAAAAATTCGGTGATTATTTTCAGATCATAAGGCAGATCAGTAAAAAATTTATAACGGAGTAGCAATGGACGCGCAAAAAATAATGGAAGAGATCGGCGTTTTCTTAGATAGATCGCTGCTTAAAAAATCCTAGATTACAAAGGCGGAAATTATTCGCTTTATCGAGGCAAAATGGGTGGAGGCGGACGATGAGAAATACCGCATCTGCGCCTCATACATCTACGCGGCGCGCATGGTGAATGAGTACAAATGGGCGGGCGACACCCCAAATATGCTGCGCTGGCTAGGCGAGATGGACAAGCACGCGAGAAGTAATGAAAATCCGCCCTACGTGAGCGATTATTATAAAGGCGAATGCTGCCTCGAGTGCGGAGCAGAGCAGGAGGCGCTTAAATTTTTGTGCAAAAGTTACGAAGCGATTGAGGAGTATCTTTTCATCCGCAGCCCAAAGGTCGCGGAGTTTTTTAATGCACATCTTGCGGAGCCTAAAATTTTGTCTAAATTTGAAGATGAGGAATACGAGGACTTAAGCTTTCCGCTGCGACTGGAGTATTTCGGTAAAGCTTTAGAGCAAGAGGGCGAGTTTCGCTGCGCGTTTTTAGATGAAGACGGCGAGGAGACGGACGAGCCAAGCCAGGCGCAATCGGACGCACTAGAGTTTCTAAAGCAAAATCAGGAAGAAATTTTAACGGGCGTCTTAGCTGAAATTTTAAAAAACTACCCAAAATGGCAGAAAGTTTATGACTATTCGAACGAGACGAAAAGCGATTTCATGCCAGGCATCAGCACGCCACAGAAGCTTAGTGAACTATTGGAGCTGCAAAATATCTATATCCTAGACGGCGCGAAAATCGGCTTTCAGTTTAGCTGCTCGTGGGATATAGAACATGGCTTGGGCGTGATGACGCGCAAAGGCAAGGTCATAAATATCGGCGAAGTGGGAGTAGCGTTTATGGCTATTTGAATTTAGTTTAAAATTGTTTATTTGAAACTTCGCGTAAGTTGCGAAATTATGACGATTATAGAGCATAAATACACATTTAGCTACATGCTTTATGGCAATCGGATCCGCGTTTATATAAATTTAGCCGCGTGCGATAGCAGCCAAAAATTATTTTCCTAAATTCTAATTTTATTAGAAGAGATTTTAAAGCAGAATTTTTCAAAGTTCTAAAAGGCCACTCAATAAAATCAAGAATTTAAACCAAAATAAAAGACTTATCAGAATGATTAGGTTAACGCGCCGCATAAAAGAAATTTGTCCTAGCACTATAGATTGCGGCAAAGCAAGTAATTGCTAAAATTTTAAAATTTTATGGTATATCGTAAGGCGTAAAAAACTAATAAAATTTAAAAACAAAACGTGCTTACAATAAATGTACGTCTAGGCGCCTTATCATTGTAGTAAAATTTATTATTCTACCTTCCGCCTTGCGCTTTAGCAAATATAATTAGATTTGACTTATTTGATTTATAACGCACGCTATATTTGACCTTTTAACAAATCTCATTAAAAGCTACACAAAAATTCCAAGAAATTTTATACACACCAAGCTTCTAAATACGCGCACAAAATAAATTCTTATCTTAAAAATTTATCTGATCCGCCAAAGCATCCAGATTTTATTGAGTTACCTAAATTTTACCGATTTTCGCGAGATTATAAAACTCTCTTGCGGCGTCAAATTCGCTTTTTATCTCGTATCGTTCGCCGCCTAGTTCAAAGCGAATTACATTCGCGTGCAGCAACAATCTCGGCGCTCCCGTCGTTCTGATCCGCTCCGTCTCATCCATTTTTTTATCCAATATCCGCTCCGCTTGCTCTCGCGAAAGCCCATACAGCGGCTCTCCCAATATCGGCGCACCCGCGGCAAATAGATGCAGCCTGATCTGATGCTGCCTACCCGTCAGCGGATAGCACTCGATCAGGCTAGCGTCTATGTCCGAGAAATATCGCAGCGGGCGTATCAGCGTGATCGCCTCCTTACCGTCGCGCGATATTTTCATACGAATTTTAAGATCGGCAAACTCGTCGCTAGGAGCGATCGGAGCATCAATCACAAACCCCTCAAAATCCTTTAAAAATTTCAGTTTTTCGCTAAATTTTGCGTATTTTGCAGGCTCAAATTTTTTCAAATTTACACAGCCTGTAGAAGTAGCCAGCATAGATTTAGCCGCAGATAAGGCGCAAGGTTTATGTCCGTTATCCGCGCTACTCATCGCGATAGCGGGTTTAAGCTTATCACTCACGCCGCAGGATAAGGCATCAAATTTAAATCCGCTGCCAACATCGCCAGTAGGAGCGCCAGATTTAAATTTAGCCTGCGCGCCGCCAGATAGAGTGCTGCGCCATAATCTCCTACTCGCACTATTAGACAAGATATTAAATCCAAATTTATTGCCTACTCCTTTTAGAGCTAGTGTATCGCGCAGATCCGACACGTTATCTGGTAAACTCACAGCATCGTCCGCAAATTTTGATCCGCAAATTTCATACGAACCTAGCGCATAGCAATTCTCTATCTCGCCATTGCAAGCAGCACTTTGCAAATCCCCTCGTACGAGCGCTAGATAGCTTTTCATCACCCTACGCTGTTCGAAGCACTCTTTAAGCTCGCGTGCCGCGTCTTTATCCTTAGCGACGATAAGAATTCCGCTGGTTTCTAAATCAAGCCTGTGCGCCACGCACGCGTCCTGCCCGTATAGCGACCAGATCTCGTCATACATATTATAAGGCGAGTTGCGTCCGCTCGGATGGCTTAAAATTCCACTCGGCTTGTCAAATGCCGCAAACGCATCGCACTCAAAGATCGGCTTCAGTCCGCGCGGCTCGCATTTGTAATCGATCAAAAAAATTTCTCCGCGAGCAACGGAATTTTTATGCAAATTTTGATCCTCTGCATCGGTTACGCGATGCTTGTCACAGATGCGCTGCGCGGATTTCATATCGTACCCGAGGCTAAGCAGAATTTCGTAAATTTTGCGTCCCTCAAAGCTTCCCAGGCTTCTTTTCTCATAACCCATATTAAACTTTCAGCCCCATTTTTATATAATTTTTGCCATCATTATACAAGAAATTCTAACCGAAAGGCTACTAAAATGGTCGAAAGATACGCAAGAAAAGAGATGTCTGAAAAATGGAGCTTGCAAGCCAAATACGATGCGTGGCTAAAAGTCGAGCTCGCAGCGGTTAAGGCGTGGAATAAGCTAGGTTTAATAAGCGACTGCGATAAAGATAAAATTCTACAAAACGCAAGCTTTAGGATCGAGCGGATAGATGAGATCGAAAAGACCACCAAGCACGACGTGATTGCATTTCTAACGAGCGTGAGTGAGAGTCTTGGGCAGGAGAGCCGCTTCGTACATTACGGCATGACTAGTAGTGACTGCATCGATACTGCCGTCGCGCTGCAAATCAAAGAAAGCATGGAGCTCATCATTGAGGATGTGCAAAATTTAAAAGCCGCGATAAAATCTCAAGCCATGAAGCACAAAATGACGCTGATGGTCGGGCGCAGCCACGGTATCCACGGCGAGCCGATCACTTTTGGGCTCGTGCTTGCGGTCTGGTATGATGAGATAAATCGCGCGCTAGAGCTTTTGCAACACGCAAAAAGCGTCATCAGCTACGGCAAAATAAGTGGTGCGATGGGGAATTTTGCCCACGCCCCACTAGAGCTGGAAGAGCTAGTGTGCGAATATCTGGGGCTAAAGCCCGCTCCCGCGTCCAATCAAGTCATCCAGCGCGATCGCTACGCACAGGTAATGAGCGCACTTGCGATCCTAGCTTCCAGCTGCGAAAAGATCGCTATCGCAATCCGTCACTATCAACGCACAGAGGTTTATGAGGCAGAGGAATTTTTTAGCCCAGGTCAAAAGGGCAGCTCTGCGATGCCGCACAAACGAAATCCTGTGCTTAGCGAAAACGTAACGGGACTATGCCGTATGATCCGCAGCTTCGCAATACCCGCGATGGAGGACGTAGCACTATGGCACGAACGCGATATCAGCCATAGCTCGGTCGAGCGATTTATCCTCCCCGACGGCTTTATAACTGCTGATTTTATGCTAAATCGCTTGACGAGCTTGATCGAAAAACTGCTCGTATATCCCGAAAATATGATGAGAAATCTAAATTTAACCGGTGGGCTCGTATTTTCGCAGCGCGTGCTGCTAGAGCTGCCTAAACGAGGAGTTAGCAGAGAGGATGCTTATAAAATCGTGCAGCGTAATGCGATGAAGGTCTGGGCGGATCTGCAAGAGGGCAAAAAAGCTATAGATGAGCAAGGGCATAGCCTATTTTTGCAAAATCTGCTAGCAGATACAAAGCTACGAGAAAAGCTAAGCGAAAGCGAGATCAAAGAGTGCTTTGACTACGGATATTACACCAAAAACGTGGACGCGATTTTCGCTAGGGTTTTTGGCAAATAGCAGACACGTGGCTTGCTATTTTAAAGCTCCGAACGGGCCTACAAAATATAGCAAAGCGGCTAGAAATTTATGTTTGCGCCGAAGCATTTTAATAACCGCGATTGAAATTTTAAAATTTTGATAAAGATAAAATTTTAGTAAAAGCGTAGCGCTTGTGGATAAATCTGGCATCTAAATCCGCACGACAGGCATCTACCGCTTTTACCGCGAATTTTCTACGGTTGCAACTAACCTTAAAATCGTAAAAATTTAATGCTTTAAAACGGTAAAATTCTTAGGCGTAGTAGTTTTAGAATTTTACCGCAAAATTTAAGTGCTAATCCCGAAGATGTAAATGCGAGATTTCCATAAAGCAAACAGGACCAATTCACCTCTAAATCAACTGCCATTAAAGCGCAATCCTTTTACGTGCTCGCTTAGCATTTTGCCTATGGCAACCAACCAAATTTTAATGATTTTATGGCATTTCTGCGTTGGCTCAAGCTAGGGGTCGCGAGATATCCGAAGCAATTATGAAACAAATTTAAAGTGGCAAATGGAGACATTGATAAAATTCCGCTTTTTCAACTTAAAATTATAACGATTCTTAGAAAAAAGCGGATTGAGTAAAATTTCATAAATTCCATCAATTTAAGCGCTTAGCAGATAGTACCAAAATACGAGCCAAGCATGTGAATATATTTGAATTTTGTATGTACGAGTGGGTAAAATTTGATGTCTAGTACCGGCAGCATCCTTGATTATCATATAATTATGTCTGAATTGCTAGCAAATTTCGGATTAAACAATCCTGCGATTTGATGTCTAATAATTATTTAGAATTTAAAACGGATGGGACGGGAGTTCGTTCGCCCCATCCTGCGCTAGTACATTAGAATTTTTAGAATTTAAAGTTGTATCCTAAATATAGTCCATGATTGGTCTCGTAGGCTTTATCTATATCCTCTCCGAGCTTACTAGCCTTGTATCTCGTGTAGTCCGCCTTGTAGCCAAACTCGATCTCATTATGCTCATCAAAGCTATATAAACCGCCCAGCCTTGCGCCGATGACCCAGCCAGGCAGAGTCTTTGAAAGCGAATCGCTACTTCCGTCAGATTCGTCATATGAATAAATTTTATATTTCAAAAATGAAACTCCTGTATATGCGCCCGCTACGAGTTTAAAGCCATTCGTAATCTCAGGCGTAAAATCCCCGCCTACGAGCAAGCTATGCTTATTCCACTCGTGTTTAAATATGATGTCCTCGTCAGTGCCAGTTTTCGAAGCTTTGAAATCATACAAGTACTCGCCGTACGCCCTAGCTATACCGAAATCGTAACCGCCTTTAAAGCCGAGCGCAGTCTGCCCCTTATTATCTTTATTCGTGCCAGAATCGTCCTCGTCAGACCATTTAGTAGTGATGCTGGATTTAAAAGAATAATCTCCCTCGATACCTAAAAATATCCCCTCGCCAAAGCTTGAACTCACGCATACCGCAGCGGCAAACGCCGCGATTAAAATTTTGTTTTTCACATTTTCTCCTTATAATTTATAATTTCGGGCTTTCCGCCGCCGCTTTGCCATTTTACCGCTTGCTATCTTTGAGCGTCTTCCGCCAAGCTCGCTCATAAGCATGTTTAAAATTTGCTGATTATAATATCCTTTTTTTGAAATTTCGATGAATTTCGCGACAAGACTTGGAATTTTATCTCACTCGCCTTGGATAAAATTTTATCTTGATTGCCTGGATGAAATTCGATGAAATTCTACGCCGCCTCCCCGTGAGCAACTAGAAAATTTAAACACCGGACACCATTAAAAACAATCTGTGATAAAATTTAAATCGCCTATTTAGTTGTTCGTTTTTATGTATAATTTAAAATTTACACACGAGATAAGTGCCGTGTTACCGATAGTAACTGCACTTTTAAAAATTTAAGACGATTTGATTTGGAATTTATAAAATTCCCGCCTCATTTTTGTATCATAAGCCAAATCCAAAAAAGGAGTATCTATGGAAGAACACAAAGTGGAATTACGCAACTCCCGCTTACAAGGGCCGCTAGACTCAGACGTAGACGAGCTGGGTTTAGACAGGCTCACCGACACCGTGCCGTTTCCTAAGCGTGGCGTAATTATCATGGCGATTGCCGCTGCTGTGGGTTTTGCGCTATATGCCACGTTACCGTTTGAGCCCAATGTCAAAAAAGGCCTTGCGCTGCTTGCTTTCATCGCAATTATGTGGCTTACAGAGGCCGTGCATATCACGGTAACCGCGCTTATGGTGCCGGTGCTTGCGGTAGCTATCGGACTTGGTAAATTCGCTAAAGATGGCACTTTCACGGCTGCCACCATCAAAAGCACGCTTGCGAATTTTGCAAACCCTACGATCTTTACCTTTTTCGGCGGCTTCGCGCTGGCAACGGCTCTGCATATGCAAAAGCTAGACAAAAAGATCGCGATGTGGCTAATCGCCCGCGCAGGCGGTCGCTTGGGTGTAGCTGCGATTTTAATCTGCCTTGCTACGGCGATCCTTTCGATGTGGGTTTCAAACACCGCAACTGCTGCGATGATGCTTCCGATCGCACTTGGAATTTGCGCCAACATGGACGAGAGCAAAGATCGCGGCACGCTCGTGTTTTTGCTTTTAGGCATCGCGTATTCTGCAAGTATCGGAGGTTTGGGCACGCTCGTGGGCTCACCGCCAAATTTAATCGTGGCTCAAGCCTTGCACTACAGCTTCGCAGACTGGATGAAGGTAGGTTTGCCGCTAATGTGCGTGATGCTACCGATAATGCTTGTGGTGCTTTATATAATTTTCAAGCCGAATTTAAGCCATAAAATAGAGATGGATCTGGAGCATATCCCTTGGACGCGCGAGCGCATTATTACGATCGTCGTATTTGCTCTAACAGCGCTTGGCTGGATATTTTCAAAGCAAATTTCAGCCCTTGTGGGCTTTAAAGTGGATGATGCTTACGTCGCCATCTGCTCGGCAGTCGTAATCGTCATACTAGGGCTTGCCAAATGGCACGATATCGCCGAAAACACCGAATGGGGCGTGTTGCTGCTTTTTGGCGGCGGACTTACGCTAAGTGCGGTTTTAGGCGATTCCGGAGCTTCTAAGGTACTTGGTGATCTAGTCGCGCATACTTTCGGCGGAGCGCCTACTTACATCGTACTTTTGGTAACGGCGGTTTTCATCATCTGCCTTACGGAATTTACGAGCAATACCGCCTCTGCTGCACTTTTAGTACCAGTATTTGCGGGAGTAGCGGCGCAAATGGGGCTACCAAAAGAAACTCTTACTATAGTAATCGGTGTGGGCGCAAGCTGCGCTTTCATAATGCCGGTAGCGACGCCGCCGAATGCTTTGGTTTTCGGAACGGGACGCATTCGCCAGGCGGAAATGGTACGAAGTGGCGGAATTCTAGCGATATTCTCCGCGTTTTTGGTTTCGGGATACGCGTATATTTTTTACTCGTAAAATTCCGTCAAAATTCTATAGTCCGGGTATCTACTCGGACTAAATATATTTATAAGATATATTTTTAAACTCCTAAATTTTCGGAATTTTTATAAAAAAATTCTAATTTAATACTATTTTAATCAGTTATCTGTATAATACACATATTTTACGGAAAGAAGAATTTATGGATTTTGATTTTATAGCTAAATTTAGCCCGATGTTCGTAAAGGCGGGAATTTTAACGCTGAAGCTCGCATTTTACGGGATTTTACTATCCATCATCATCGGTTTTATCTGCACGCTAATAAAATACAAAAGGCTGCCGCTGCTAAGCCCGCTTGTGAGCGCATATATCGAGCTATCTCGCAATACTCCGCTTTTAATTCAGCTATTTTTTCTATACTACGGTCTGCCGAAGCTCGGCGTTCAAATTTCAGGCTTTACCTGCGCGATTGTAGGTCTTGCATTTTTGGGCGGAAGCTATATGAGCGAGAGCTTTAGGCTCGGTTTTGAGGCGATAAAAAAATCCCAGATCGAAAGCGCGATGAGCCTAGGCCTTAGCGAAGCACAGATAGTGTTTTACGTCGTGCTGCCGCGCGCTTTTGCGATCGCCCTACCCTCCATCAGCGCAAACATAATCTTTCTACTTAAAGAAACCTCGATCGTTAGCATCGTAGCGCTCGCCGATCTCGTTTATGCCGCAAAGGACGTGATCGGGCTGTATTACAAGACGAACGAGGCGCTATTTATGTTAAGCGTTTCGTATCTGATCATAATCTTGCCGCTTTCGCTAGCGCTTACGCTGCTTGAAAAGCGCCTTGCGTATATGAGAGGCTAGCGATGGAACTCTTAAGCGGCGAAAATTTAATCAGGCTTCTTGGCGGGCTCGGGCTCACGCTGCAAATCGCGCTCATTTCAATCGCGGTTTCGCTCGCTCTGGGCTTGGTACTTGGAATTTTAATGGCCTCTGGGCGCAGAGCCTTATACATCCCGCTTAAAATTTGCCTAGAGATCGTGCGCATCATGCCGCCTATCGTCTGGCTATTTATCGTATATTTCGGCGCGAGCAAGGCATTTGGCATCCACATCTCAAATATCGCGGCTTCAATCATCGTCTTTAGCATCTGGGGCGTTTTTGAGATGATGGATCTGGTGCGCGGCGCCGTGCTTAGCATACCCAAGCATCAGTTCGAAAGCGCCGAAGCGCTCGCATTTAGCAGATCGCAAATTTATCTCTACGTGATCCTGCCGCTTGCGATGAGGCGCCTAGTGCCCGCAACGATAAATTTATTCAGCAGGATGATAAAAACAACCTCGATCGCCGTACTAATCGGCGTCATCGAGCTCGTCAAAGTAGGCCAGCAGATCATCGAAGTAAACGTCTTCCGCGACAATTATGCGCCGCTAATCATCTACGGAGCGATATTTTTCGTATATTTTTTGATCTGTTATCCGATCTCGGCGCTTTCGAAAAAACTAGAAAATAGGTGGAGCTGATGGAAATTTTAAAAATCGATAAAGTCAATAAATTTTACGGCGAGCTGCACGCGCTAAAGGACGTCAGCCTTAGCGTCGCGCAGGGCGAGGTCGTGGTGATCCTGGGTCCTAGCGGCTGCGGCAAAAGCACCCTACTTCGCACGATCAACGGGTTAGAGCCGGTACAAAGCGGAAATTTTATAATCGAAGGCGAGCGGATCGATCAAAATTTCAAAGAGTGGCGCAGGATCAGACAAAAGATCGGCATGGTCTTTCAAAGCTACGAGCTTTTCGATCATCTAAGCGTTCTGCATAACATAATCCTGGGCCCGATGAAGGTACAAAACGTCCCGAAAGAGGAAGCGATAGCTTTAGCTCGCGAATGGCTAAAGATCGTAGGTCTTGCGGATAAGGAAAACTCCTACCCCAAAGAGCTTAGCGGCGGGCAGAAGCAGCGCATCGCAATCGTGCGAAGCCTGGTGATGAAACCAAAGATCATGCTTTTTGACGAGGTTACTGCAGCTCTTGATCCCGAGATCGTGCGCGAGGTGCTCGACGTAATGCTAAATCTTGCCAAAGAGGGGCAGACGATGCTAATCGTAACGCACGAGATGGGCTTTGCGCGCGCCGTAGCCGATCGTATAGTTTTTATGGATGAGGGAAGTATCGTCGAGATTAACAAGCCGGAGGCGTTCTTTACTGCGCCGAAGAGCGAGCGCGCGAAGAAATTTCTAAATATGTTCGAATTTAAAAAATAAATTTTAATAAAGGAGAAAAGATGAAAAAAACGCTAAGCACGCTTTTTATCTTAGGTGCGTTATTTTTCGCAGGCTGCAACGACGAGGGCAAAGGCTCCTCAAATTCCGCGCAAGGCTCCGTCGAGTCGCAAAGTTATATCGACGGGATTAAAAAGCGCGGCGTAGTAAGGATCGCGGTTTTCGGCGACAAGCCGCCGTTTGGTTACATCGACGAGACGGGTAAAAACGCGGGATATGACGTGTATTTTGCAAAACGTATCGCAAAGGAGCTTTTAGGCGATGAGAGCAAGGTGCAGTTCGTGCTCGTAGAGGCCGCCAATCGCGCGGAATTCTTGGCGTCTGATAAGGTCGATATCACGCTTGCAAATTTCACCGTCACGCCGGAGCGCAAAGAGGTCGTGGATTTCGTGCTGCCGTATATGAAGGTAGCTCTCGGCATCGCGAGCCCAAATGGCGATATCACCGACGTTTCGCAGCTTAAGGACAAAACGCTTTTAATCAACAAAGGCACGACCGCGGATCTGTATTTTACGAAAAACCATCCCGAGATCAAGCTTTTAAAATTTGACCAAAATACCGAGACTTTCGGTGCGATGCTGGATCGCAGAGGCGATGCGATCGCGCATGATAATACGCTTTTGTTTGCGTGGACGAAGTCAAACCCGGGTTTTAAGGTAGGCATCCGCTCGCTCGGCGATCAGGACGTCATCGCGCCCGCGGTCAAAAAGGGCAACGACGAGCTTCGCAAATGGCTTGACGATCTAATCGTAAAGCTTGCGGACGAGAAATTTTTCCACGCCGACTACGATGCGACGCTAGCGCCGGTATACGGCGACGACATCAAGGCTGACGACGTCGTAATCGAGGGCGGGAAGCTATAAATTTTGATTCGCCGTCTAATTTAGCGGGGCGATTTTACTAGGCCCCACAAGCTCGCAGCGAGCTGGCGCCGTAGCTTTACCGAAACGGCGCCTATAAACGCTCATAGGAGGCGAGTGCTTTTTTATAAGCTAGCTAAATTATCGATCTAGCGGCAAAGTTTTGCTTCCGCACGACAGATTTAGCCACCAAGTAAATTTTAACCGAGATGGAATGCAACCTAGCGCCCGTCGTCGCGGCAAAATTTAAGTCGCGCGCGGCGGCATAAAATTTCAAGCGATAGTAGAATTCTAATGCAACCTTCTCGTGCGGTAAAAATTTATGCCGTGCGAGCAATGATAAATCGTAAGCGCTCGCTCACTAAACGGATCGGGATTTATAAAATTTTATTGGCTCAAGGCGGCTTGCAAAATCTTATACGAACGCCTCTCGCGCGCGTTCTATCTTTCGATTGGCTCGTGCGAAAGAGCGATCGCACATCCGCCCAAACGCACAATCTGCGCAACGCATTTATTTCCACGCCCAACTACACAGCGCATTTGTACCGCTAAGCCTACGATCCTGCGCGCTTTGTCTGCATATCTGTGTGTCGCCGGAGCCGTATACGGCCCGCCGCCGTCATACTCCACAGCGCCGCCGCTTGCCTCATTCGCTCCAAATTTTACGGTTCAAATTTAGCTCGCTCACGATACCCACAAGCGCGCCGATCTCATCTACGTAAAGCGCTATCGTGGCGTCTTGCTTTAGCGAGCAGTCGATTCTAGGCTCGAAATTATCGCGCCAGGTCTCGATCGCCACGTAAATTTTATCCTCCCTTAGCACCGCGTTTATCTGCGAGCCTAGCCTTAGATAAACCTCCGTCAGTCGCTGCATCAAAAGCGGCGTCAGAGCGTATCTAGCGCCCACTTGATCGGTCGTATAGACATCGAAAAATTCCTCAAATTTCACGTCGTCCATATTCGCTCGCTGCCCGTATTTGCGCAGATTTCGCGAGTTTTTGTGACATACCCGCACCTCGCAGTTAAGCCTTTTATGAAAGTCCGCGACGAAAAGCACTCCTTGAAATTTTACGTCGGTGCGAGTGCCGTTTTTGGTGCGCACCTTTTCGGCAGCGTAAAAGTCGCTAAAGCTAACGCGCACACCCTGCACCTCCCCGCTCATCATATCCTCGCTCGATTGCTCGTTTATGTAGCAGTCGTAAATTTCAAAAAACTCATCCGTCCCCAGCCCGCCATTTTCATCGTAGCTAAGCCCGAAGCTTTTTGCGATACTCGCGACGACCCTGTTTTTAAAATTTGATCTGAAATTCCGTCTTTTACTCGCCGTCAAAAGAGCGCTCACGACGCCGTAAACAGCTACGCCGAAAAATACGCCGACCGCCATCTCCTCCCAAAAGCGCGCCACTAGTGCGCCCACGCCGGTCCCTACGGCAGCAGCGATTAGACCAGCCTTTTTCACCGCTTTTTGCAGTGCCGCGCGCTCATCCTCCAGGCTCTGTAGATCGGCTAGAAAGTTAAATTTTGATCCGGCTGTTCCGTCTTTCTCGCTCCCGCCCTCGCCTTCGGCGGCTTTGGACTCAAACCTCCCGTGAGTAGCGCTCATGCGGCTATCGCTGTCTTTAAAGCCACTACCCTCGCCCGCTTCGGCTTTTAATACCTGCACCTCTTTCGCATCGGCGCTTAAAATTTGCCCATCTTGCGCCGCGCCCTGCCCTAGCGTGCCCCTGTTTTGCGCCGTGTCAAAGCCGCTAAATTTATCAAAATTTGCGCGCTGCGCCCCCTCGTTTTTGCTAGAGCTCAAGCTGCAAAATAGACGGTAAAGCAGTCCGTTTAAAACTGGAAAGATGATGAAAAGCGCGACTATGAGCCAGTTTGTATCAAATGAGACAGGCTCCGCCCTGGTATTCAAAAACACGTAAAGTCCGAGTAGCAGCAGGGTTATCAAAAATGAGACGAGCTTGCTAATGCGCGCGAGCTTTTCGCGCCGTTTTTCAAGCAGGTAAAGCTCCTCTAAATCGCCGTTTCTATCCATAATCCGCCTTTTGTAGCGCATTTAAGCGCCGGTTCATTTGTCGCGCAAATGTTAAATTTAACCGCGTGCCGCAAGTTTGATCGCCGCTAAATTTAGCGTAAAGCTCGCGCCCTGCTGTGATAAATTTTAAAATTTACTGCGCCTGCCTTAGATTTAGCCGTTATAAATTTTAAATTTCGTCCTTGCCGCGCCGCAGTTCGTTTAATGCGGGCAGATCTTTAGCGCCTCTTTTAGCCGCCCTAGCCCGTCTTTTAGCAGCGCCCTAGAGGTCGCGATATTTAGGCGCAAAAATTTCTCGCCGCCCTTGCCGTATTGCGCGCCGCAGGAGAGATACAGCCCCGTTTTTTCGCGGATGAAGCGCGCAAGCTCCGCGCTATCCTGCGTGTAAGCGCCCGCATCAAGCCACATCAGATAAGTCGCGTCTTGCGGCACGACATGCACCTGCGGAAGCTCACGCGCAATAAATTCCGTCGCGAATTTGCGATTTTCGCTGAGGTATTCGCGCAGCGCGTCCAGCCACGGCGCACCCTTCGTAAATGCGGCGATCGCTCCTTGGACGCCGAAAAAATTCGGCTCGGCGATGTCGTCGGAATTTAGCGCCTTTGAAATTTTATGACGCAAGCGCTTATCTGCGGCAAAGACCGCCGCACTTTGCAGCCCCGCGATGTTAAACGCCTTGGTTGGCGCGATTATGCTAGCCGAAATCCTCTCGCAGATCTTGCTTGCCGCAGCAAATGGCGTGTAACGCACGCCAGGCTCGGTCAGATCGCAATGCACCTCGTCGCTAAGCACCGTCACGCCGTGCTTCTCGCACAGCTCACCGATGCGGGCAAGGTCATCTCTGCTAAAGGTGCGACCGACCGGATTGTGCGGGTTGCAAAGGATAAAAAGCGTCGTCTGCGGATCGGCAAGCTTAGCCTGTAGATCCTCCCAATTGATGCTATAATCGCCGTTAGCGTAGGCAAGCTCATTCTCCACAGGCACGCGGGCGGCGTTTTTAATGCAGTAGTAAAAGCAGTTGTAAACGGGGCTCATCAGTAGCACGTTCTCGGCGGGCGAGGTGAGCTTGCGGATGATCGAATCGATCGCGGGCAGCGTGCCATTTGCGTAGATCAGCCACTCCTTTTGGATTTCATAATCGTGACGCGCGAGCCACCAGCCTTGATACGCGCTGCGCCACTCATCATCTACAAGCGAATAGCCTAAAACTCGCTCGTTCAGCCGCTTTTGCAGAGCCTCGATGATCTCGGGCGCTACGGCAAAGTCCATATCCGCGACCCACATCGGAAGCTCGCTCTCGCCTACGTCCCATTTAAGCGACTTCGTGCCGCGGCGATTTGGCAGAGTGTCGAAGTCGTATTTCTCCTTGCCACTTATAAAATCAAAAAGTCCCATCTTACGCCCTTAATTCAGTAATAATTTCAGTTTTAGACGCGTCGGTAGAGCCATCTAGGATCAGTTCGCCGATGCTTTCCGCGCGGATCAGCCCGCTGCTCGGATTCTTGACGCTATTGATCGCGCCTTTTACCTCGGCATGTACGTCGCTGTATTCAAACGCTAGCGTCGTATTTATAAGCTCGCAGTCTTGCAGGCGCAAATTTTGCATATAGCAAAAGCCCTGCAGGCTCTCGATCTTGCAGTTTCGCAGCGTCACGTTTTTAGAATTCCACCCGAAGTACTCGCCCGCGATGAAACAGTCCTCGATGAGGATATTTTCGCAGTTCCAAAATGCGTCCTTGGATAGGAGCTTGGAGTTTTTGATCGTTACGTTTCTGCAGCCGTCAAAGCAGTAATCTCCGAAGAGCGATAGATTTTCGATGCTTAAGTTTTCGCAATCAAGCCCGAAATAAGCGCCCTTTGCGGTGACGTTTTTAAGCGACACGTCGCTGCAGTGCCACAAGGTCTCTTGCGCATCGTGAAATTCTACGTTTTGCAACGCGGCGTCTTTTACGCGGCGAAGCCCCTTAGGCGCGCCGTAGAGGCAGTCTTTTAGCACCACGCCGCGGCTATACCAGATCCCTGCGCGCGCGACCTCGTCGAATAAGCAGTCCTGCGCGCGGATATTTTCGGCGTACCAAAACGGATATTTCCACTCAAATTTACAGTTTTGCGCGACGATATTTGCGCTGTGCTTTAGCGGCGACTCGCCCTCGCCGAAAACGGAATTTTCGATCCGCAGATCCTTTGCGCCGAACAGCGCGCGCTCGCCGCCAAAGTGCTTTTGTCTTAATATTTGCATGGCTTTCCTTAGATTTAAAATTTATTTCAGATTATACAAAGAATTTCAAAATTCCGCGTAGCTTAGGCGTATGAAACGCAAGCGAATTTTAAAAATTTTAAAATTTAGAGGCGGCGGGGGGCTAAATTTGACGCGCCTCGGTAGTGGTTACGAAACATATGCGGCGAATGCGCGGCAAATAGCCGCGCGCTTATAAAGGCGTTTTTGTAAACGCCCTAATGAAGCGCGCCTAGATCACTACGGCTATTCGCGTATTCGTTTAGGCACCCATATCTGCCCACGATAGGCACCACTTGAAAGCCGAATAAAAATTTATCGCGAGCGGCGCCTTATAAAATTTGTAAAATTTTCTACAATCAACGTGCAAGTTCCCCTAAAGCGTCGTGTCTGAAAAAGCGCAAATTTTACCCCGCACACAAACTGGGCGCGTCTAATGCTCGTGGTGATGCAAGTGGATGTCTTCGCCGCGGTCTCGATCTGTAGCGCGCTTTCGTAGATCAAAATACACAAAAAGCCCGCTAGGCTCGCCATCCTCGTAAATTTCAAGTTTGTAGCGCATTACGGCGTGCGTGCACACTGCAACGTCAAGCGTCGCTTCATAGCCGTCTGCGCTGCGCTTTAGCGGGAATTCCGCATTGCCCATATTCATACTCACGCCCGAAATTTTAACGCTCGGATTTTTCAGCTCACGCGAAATTCCGCTTATTTTTAGCTCGTTTGCTCCCGCTTCGATCGGATGGCGCGCTACGCTAAAGAGCGCCTTCTGCCCGCCCGCGTTAGTCTCGCAGTCCTGTGCGGCTAGATTGCAACCAAGACGCGTCCTTATATCCTTGAATAATGCATCGCTCTCATCCGCGCCAAATCCTAAAGTAGCGGCGAAAATCAAGCTAAAACGTAGAGCCTTTATCATTATGATCCTTTGTAAATGAAATTTGTACGCAATTTTAGCAGAAAATTCCGCGCCTATTAAAAATATTTATTAAAATTTTAGCTAAAATAACGATATCTTTTACGAAAGGACGAAAAATGGCTGAGTTTTTAATCAAAGACGCCAAGGACGGCTGCAAATTCGATCTACTTTATGACGGGCACGTACTGTGCACCTCCGAGGTTTACACGAGCAAGGCCGCTTGCAAAAACGGCATCGAAAGCGTCGCAAAAAACGCCGCACTAAATAAGATCGAGGATCAAATCGCGGGCGGCGAAAAGCTAAACAATCCGAAATTTGAGCTTTACACCGATAAAGCAGGTAAGGTTCGCTTCCGCCTAACGGCCAGCAACGGACAGATCATCGCCGTTAGCAAGGATTTTGAGGCTAAGGCGGACGCTCTGAAAGTAATAGAGCTTATCGTAAAACAGGCTCCGAAAGCCAAGATCAAGGAGGCGTAAATAATGGACATAAACGGACTTGTAAATATGGTCTCTGCGCTCAAAAGCGACGATAAAAATTTAAGAGAATTTCAAAGCGGTCCAGTCGCTTTTATCGAAAAATTTCTAGGCGTGGATCTACCTGACGATCAGATAAATGCGATAATTGCGGGCATCAGCTCAAATTTTTTAAGCAAAAACGAAAGCGGCGGATCTAGCTCGCTAGGCTCGATGCTGGGCGATCTTTTAGGAGGCGGCGAAGACGTGCAAGCAAACGCTGTCGATAGCAAAGGCGTGGATTTTAGCGCGCTGATCGGCAAAATCGCAAGCGCCAAGCTCGACCTAAACGGCGACGGCAAAGTCGATATCAACGACGCAAGTAGCTTTTTGGGCGATCTTTTAGGAGGCGGCGCAAACGGCGAAGACAAGGGGTTAAATTTAGGCGGCCTGCTAAAAACGTTTAAAATTTAAACGAGGATAAATTTCAAACGCAGGCCGGATTTTGCGCGACGATGTTTAAATTTACGGCGCGCTATTTTAATCCGTGCCTGCACCGTTTAACGCTTGCGTGAAGGGTTTAAATTTATGCTGTATTGCGCGTAAAAACCTCGCGCTTAATTAAGGCGGGCTCAAATTTAAAGCAAAAGTTATTTAAAATTTAAGCCCGTTTCGCCTTTGCAGCGTTTTGTTTATGGCACCTTGACGGAGCGCCCCGCTCGATCCTCTTTAAACCCTCGCTTCAAGATGAAACAATCTCAAATGCCGCTTAAATTTTATCTTTGTCTTTCAAGCGTCCGCTTTAAATTTAGTCGCTCTTTGGCTCGGTTTCATTTCGCTACCCATTCAAATTCCCGCGCAGCGCGTCAAAGCATATAGTCAAATTTTATCAAAATTTTAAAAACGGCTATAAATTAAGCGCGAAAGAGTTCGCCTAAAAAGGATATATTTTATTTCTATTTACTGTTTAGGTAGTATAATCGTTCTCGTCCGACAAGATAAAACCTCCTTTTTGTATGAAGCCCGAGCGTAAAAGCTCGGGCTTTTTTTATACCCGAAATTCTGCTATAATCCCGCCAAAAACCGCAAGGAATTTTATGCTTACACATATAGACGAAAACAATATGCCGCGCATGGTAGATGTCGGCGCCAAGGACGAGAGCGAGCGCGTAGCCACCGCTAGCGGTATCATACGAATGAGTGCGGAGGCTTTTGCCGCCGTTAAGCAAAACACGGCCAAAAAAGGCCCTGTGCTTCAAACTGCCGTCGTTGCCGCGATAATGGGCGCTAAAAAGACGAGCGAGCTAATACCTATGACTCATCCGCTTACGATTACTTCGATTAAAACGGATATCGAGGAGCTTGCGAGCGAGTGTGCGTTTAAGCTTTTTGTAACGGTGAAAATCACGGGCAAAACGGGCGTCGAGATGGAAGCGCTAACGGGCGTGAGCGTAGGGTTGCTGACGATTTACGATATGCTAAAAGCGATAGATAAATCGATGCAGATCACCGACATCGTGCTGCAACGCAAAGAGGGAGGCAAGAGTGGCGTGTATACTAGGAGCTGAAAAACCAAAAATCGACTACCCACTCTTTTGGGAATACAAAATCATCCTAGACGCAAGCACCCAAAAGCGCGAGCAGATCGATGAAATTTTAAGGGGCGAAAATTACAAAATAGACTTTTCGCGCTTTTCAAACGGCGGAAAATATATGAGCTTCAACGCAAGCGTCTTCGTAAATAGCGATACGCACAGAAATGAAATTTTCGAGCGCTTAAAGGCTCATTTTAAATACATACTGTAGGAGAGGATATGAAGGAAAAACTGATAGAAAAATTCGGCGCCGATCTCGCGCAAATTTCACAAGCCGAGCTAGCCTCATATGTGCAAGAGCTCGCCTTGCAAGAAGCCGCGAAGGCTTTGTGTGAGCTTGACGACGAGAGTAAAAGCGCCAAAAGCACGCAATTAATCCTAGACTTCGCAGACGAGTTAAAAGACGCGGGCGCGCTTAGCGATGAGACGGCAGAAGCCCTACTTAACGGCGTTAAAAAGGCGCTGTGCGACGAGGACGAGCAGGCTCTTTACAAGCTCATCTACGACTACGATGATCTACGCAAAAAGATCGCTTGTAAGCAAAAGGCGATTAAAACCCTAGTTCTGCGCAGCTACGACGATCTAGATACCGCGCTGCAAAACGCAAGCGAAACAGAAGCAAAAGAGCACATAGGCGCGGCGCTACAGCGAGCGATTGCGAGCAAACTTCCGCTTGCGGACGTGCTGAAAGAAGCGAGTGAACTGGCCTTCATAAGCGTGCTAGAAAGCGGCACCGACATCGAGGATACCGCGCACGAGACGGCGAAAAACATCGCATCTTCGGCTATAGGCGACGGAGAATTTACAAAATTCCGCACTAAAGAAATTTCAAAAATCATCATAAATCGCGCGATTTTCGTCGCAAACGAGAGCAAAAATACAGCCTCTGCGCTGATTAGAGGCGCGATTTTAGGCTGCTACGACGGCATAAACAAAGCCGCCGAAAGATACCGCGACGAGCTAAGTTTCTCGCCGGCAAGCGACGCACAGAGCCTAGAGAACGAAAGGCTTCAAATTTCGCAGATGAGCGAGCTATTTAGCGCCGTGCTAAGCGACGCGGTCGCAAGCTCGGAGGAGCCCGCTAAAAGCGAGATCGCCAAGATCGCCGATGAAGAATTTGGAGGCTACCTGGCTAAATTTAGAAAAATTTCAAACGATCTTGCCGAGCAGCTAAGCGCCAAAATCGGTGAGATCGAGCTTGGCGAGCGCGCGAAAAAGGCGAGCGCCAAAGCGCGCGAAATCACTCAAGAACTGAGCCAAAAAAGCGCCAAAATCATCGAAAACCTCGATCTGGACGAGAAGCTCGACGCAATCAAAAAAGAGCTTAGCGAATTTGAAAAGAAAATGAGCCAAAAATTTGCCGAGCTAAAAAGCTCCGACGTCGCCAAAAACGTAAGCGAAAGGGCGCGTGAGATGAGCGCTAAGGCTTACGAGGCCGCAAAAGAAACGATCGCCAAGCTAAAGTCCAAAAAAGACTAAATGGGCGCCGCAGGCGCGAAATCCCTAACGGTAAACACTCGGCGCTCGCTGCTTTGCGCTGCAAAATTTACTAGCATGCCTTAAAGCTCGCGCGCCCTAAAAGAAAGGAGCTTTCGTTAGAGTTTGCGAGGCCTGCGCAGAATTCTTTATGCGCTTTAACGGCGCTATAAAATTCCATGCTGATAAAGAATTTTACGAATTTTGCATAACTAAATTTAGATGCGCGCTGCAAAATTACGTGCCGCCAAAAATCCTACGGCGATGCGAGACCCTGGTCCAACCAAATCTTGCCGCAGTGATAAAATTCTAAGTGCAAAATTTTATAGCTGTCAGAGCATATATAAAATTCCAAAAACGGCGCGGATTTTTAAGCTTGAAATTTCATCGCGTAGATTTGCGTAGCAGAATTTTAAAATTCTAAACGCGTAAAATTTTAAAATTCCATCCAAAATGATACGGTACGGCTTGCAGTTTGAAATTTTATCCCGACGCGCGCAAATGAAATTTCGCGAGATAAACTCTACGAAAAAGCACTTGCGGCGTTTGACATTTCTGCGACCATTTCAATTCCCACAACGAAATTTCATTGCAGCACAAGATGCAGTGGTGTAGTACCTTTTGCCAAGTTAATAATTAGAATTTATGCGCCACAAAATACCAACGCGACTCACCTCAAATCATAGCGACATCCGAGCCCATTTTATCGTACGATTTGATTGCGCAAATTTCAAACTGCTCTTATCTGCCCAAACCGAGCGCCTGGTGTAAATAAAATTCTACCGGATTTATCGTTGCGTAAATTTAAAACCGCGCCCCTGCTCTATTTAGGCGCAGAGGCGCCTTATTTATACAACGTCGCACTTGGATTTGGATAAATCCACTACTTTCACACAGCAATGCCTCGTTTACGCCACGATAAAATTCTGCGAAATCTCCGCTAAATTTTATCCCTAAATTACAAAGCCCAATTCTATTTTAAAGGCGACGGGCGTCCTTAAATTTCACGGCAAATTCCAAATAGATCGCGTCTGCAAAATCCGGCAATCCAAAATAAAATTCTAAAAATTTAACCAAATTTCGCTAAAATCGCCGCAAAATTTTAAGGAGAAAAGATGAAAAAATTAGCTCTTTTAATATCCTTTGCTGCGATGATAATTTTTACCGGCTGCGCGAGTACCACGCAAGGCGGCGCCGTAGGCATCGACCGCTCGCAATTCATCACCGTAAGCGAAGCTGAAATGGATCAAAGTGCCGCGCTTGCCTACAGGCAGATTACCGCCCAAGCAAACGCCAAGCACGTCCTAAATACCGATAAAAAGCTAACTGATCGCGTTAGAGGCATCTCGAAGCGCCTAATCGCTCAAGTCGGCGCATTTCGCAAAGACGCACTGAAATGGAACTGGCAGGTAAACGTCATCAACGACCCTACGATCAATGCTTGGTGTATGCCTGGCGGTCGCATCGTCGTATATACTGGCATCATCGAAAAGCTTAAACTTACCGATGCCGAGCTGGCTGCCATTTTGGGACACGAGATGTCGCACGCACTGCGCGAACACAGTCGCGAGCGAGCCTCGACTGAGCAGATGAAAGATGTCGGTATCGCTGTAGCAAGCTCCGCAGCAGGGCTTGGAGATCTAGGCTCAGCGGCTTTGAACATGGCGGCTCAATACACATTCACGCTGCCGTTTTCGCGTACACATGAAACTGAGGCCGATCTGATGGGTGTCGAGCTGATGGCGCGCGCAGGATACGATCCGAGGGCCGCGATAAACGTCTGGGAGAAGATGAATAAACTAAATGAGAGCCATCCGCTTAAATTTATGTCCACACACCCTTCAAACGACGATCGCATCGCCGATCTGAAAGAGGTGATGCCGAAAGTCTTGCCGCTTTACGAGGCTGCCACAAGAAATAGATAGTCTTGCGATTTAAAATTTCGCAAGAGCTTGCGCGCTAAGGTTTTTTAAGTAGCAGGTTTTATCGTCGCATTTAAATTCCTTAATGGGCTTGCGCGCGGCGCTAGGATTATCCGCCGCCGCGCTAGAGCTCTATCGCGATAAAATCTCGCCGTGACAAAGGTCTGCCGCAGCGCGAAATTTTAAATTACCGCAAAATTCTACGCACGGGCGCGAGGCATTTTCCATATCTTTTGGATTTTAAAGCGTTTTTGGATATAATCATAAATATTTATTTTTAAATTTCAAAGGATAAGAAATTTGGACACGGACAGTTCGGTTTTAATGTTAGTTTTAGCTTTTGTATTCATCTTTATGAATGCTTTTTTTGTTCTTTCGGAATTCTCAATCGTCAAAGTAAGAAAGTCTCGCCTCGAAGAGCTTATCAAGGATAAAATTCCAAACGCAAAGCTCGCTTTTAAAATTTCAAACTCCCTTGACACCTATCTCAGCGCCACTCAGCTAGGCATTACGATAAGCTCGCTCGCCCTCGGCTGGATCGGTGAGCCCGCGGTATCGAGACTGATCGAGCTGCCGCTAAGATCCATCGGCATAGGCGGTGGAGCAGCGGCACATACGATCGCCTTCGTCATATCTTTTACGCTCGTTACGCTATTTCACGTCGTACTTGGCGAGCTGGTGCCAAAATCCATCGCTATTGCTAAAACCGAGAAGATCGTGCTTTTTATCTCTAGGCCGCTTCATATTTTTTGGATTATGTTTTTTCCGATCATCAAGGCATTTGACTTCATCGCTGCCGTCTCGCTTAAAATCATCGGCGTAAAGCCCGCCAAAGAGAGCGAGCTCGCGCTTTCTGACGAGGAGATCAAAATCATCGCGAGCGAGAGCCTAAAAGGCGGCGTGCTCGATAGCCTAGAGACCGAGATCATCAAAAACGCCGTTGATTTCAGCGATACGGTCGCCAAAGAGATAATGACACCGAGGCGCGATCTCATATGCCTAAATAAGCAAAAAAGCTACGATGAAAACTACGCAACCGTATTGCAGTCGAAATTTACGCGCTTTCCATATATCGACGGCAGCAAAGACAACGTCCTAGGTCTCATCCACATCCGCGACATCATCCAACAAAAGGGAGATAAAAGCTTCGATAAGATCGTGCGCAAACTCATCATCGTGCCTGAAAACAGCCCGATCTCTAAAATTTTGCCGATGATGAATAAGCAGCGCATTTTTGCCGCGCTCGTCATCGACGAATACGGCGGTACTGCGGGATTTTTGACGATGGAAGATATAATAGAAGAAATTTTTGGCGACATCAACGACGAGCACGACGCGAATGCGCAAAATTTCAAACGTATCGACGAGAACACCTTTGAGTTTAGAGGGCGTTTCGAGATCGAAGGCGTCGAGGAGGTGATGGGCATCGACTTTGATGAGGAGACCGAACAGCTAACGATCGGCGGCTACGTCTTTAATCTCTTCGGCAGCCTACCTGAAATCGGCGATAAAATAAGCGATGAAAACTGCGATTACGAAATACTGCGAATGGATGGCACGAGAGTTTCGCTCGTAAAAGCGATCAAAAAAGCAGCCGCGCAGCCGCAAGAAAACGAAGAGGCTGAGAAAAATAACTAAGCCAAAGTGTGGGTTAATAAAATTCCGCTCTGTGATGCTGCGCGCTAGAAATTTCAAGCACGCTGCCACTTGCGACGCTCTCAATCCCCATATAGGGCAAAAATTTATTCGCCGCTCCCACATAGATGCCGTAATAGCGAGCACAGGAATTCCCGCCGCCTTTCAGAGCGCCATAAAGTGCTATTTATAAGCGCGCTGCAAACGAAAGGCGAAATTCTACCGCGAAAATTCTGCCAGAGCGATGCTAGATAGAATTTCTCGATGAGCCTGTTTTTAAATTTTGCGAGATCGTAGATTTTAAAAATTTCAAAATTTCGCTGAATTTTAAAATTCTAATTGATCTAAATTTCTCGCCTAACTTAAATAGCAAGCCCCGCTACAAGCCCAGGCCAAGCGAATTCTAAATCCAAAGCCTAAGCGTAAAATTCTAAAATTATTAAAGATAAAATTTTGCCGCGTAGTATCGCAGAATTAACTCTATCAATTTTAATCGTAAAATTTCGCCAATCTTGCTTTAAAACTTCGCGATTTTAATTCTAAAAATTCCTAAGTAATCAAGTCGGCACGCCTTAAAATTCCGCATAAATAAATCTTAAATTCCTTTTTGCTACCATAACGAAAATTTTTCGTACGGATGGCTTTATGACAAAACACAAATTCTCATCGCGTTGGGCTTTTATCATCGCCTGTGTGGGCTCTGCTGTAGGTATGGCAAATGTCTGGGGCTTCCCTTATAAACTCGGCACGAACGGCGGCGGCGCATTTTTGCTAATTTACGTTTTTTTCGTAGCGCTGTTTTCATACGTAGGCCTAAGCGCCGAATACGCGATCGGTCGCCGCGCCAAAACAGGCACACTAGGCTCATACGAATACGCGTGGAAAAGCCGCGGACTTGGCGCTATTGGTAAGGTTATCGGCTGGTTGCCACTTGCCGGTTCGATGTGTATCGCAGTGGGCTATGCCGTCATCATCGCCTATGTTTTAAAGGCGCTAGTCCAAGCCATAGACGGCTCGCTAATGAGCGAAAATACCGATACGTGGTTTAACTCTTTTGCCCTGACGCCCTACTCCGTGGTGCCTTATCACTGCATAATCGTTGCAGGCACGTTGCTGACGCTATTTTTCGGCGCCAAAAGCATCGAAAAAACGAATAAAATTATGATGCCGCTATTTTTCGTGCTATTTGCAATTTTGGCAATTAGGGTCGCGACGCTGCAAGGCGCTGCGGGCGGATATGCCTTTCTTTTCGGCGCCGATTTTACTAAGCTAGCAGATCCGATGGTTTGGATTTCTGCGATGGGACAGGCATTTTTCTCGCTATCGATTACGGGCTCAGGGATGATCGTCTATGGCGCGTATCTATCCAAGGACGAAGACATCGTATCTGCGGCGAAAAATACCGCGCTATTTGACACGCTAGCCGCGATGGTAGCTGCGCTAGTGATGATCCCTGCAGTATTTGCTTACGGAATGGATCCGGCGGTGGGGCCTAAGCTACTTTTTGTAACTCTGCCTAAAATTTTACAAGATATGGCAGGTGGTAGAATTTTTGCGGTGATTTTATTTACTGCCGTGATTTTTGGTGGAATTTCATCGCTTCAAAATATGTTCGAAGTAGTCGCCGAATCGCTAATGCATAAGTTTCCAAGGCTAAGCCGTGCATTCACGCTTGCGCTATTGTGCGCGATCTGCCTGGGTGCGGGCCTTGGTATGGAAGCGATAAGCTCATGGGGTCCGTGGATGGATTTCGTATCGATTTATATCATTCCGATCGGAGCAGTAATCGGCGCGATATCGTGGTTTTGGGTGATTAAGCGGAATGAAATTTTAGATGAGATCAATCTGGGCGCAGAGAGGGTTCGCGGCAAGCTCTGGTATGATATCGGACGCTTTGTCTATGTCCCGCTGGCGCTACTTTTATGTATAATCGCGCTTAGTATGCATATTTCGTTTTAAATTAAAATTTCGCTAGATTTAGCATTAATAGTATTCTCTCATAATGGAGTTTTAGCAAACCACATTTATAAATCATTGCATTATCCATATAAATAATGTATAATGCAATCAAAAAGGAGACAATATGACGCGATCTATAAACGTAAATTTTAGAATGGAAGCCGAGCTTAAAAAAGGGTTGGAGGAAGTATGCTCTGAAATGGGGCTAAATTTAACTACTGCTTTTACAATATTTGCTAAAAAAGTATTGCAAGAACGCAAAATTCCTTTCGAGCTGACAGCAGATCCCTTTTACAGCCACGAAAATTTATCTCATCTTAAGCGCTCTTTTGACGAATTAAAGGAAAATAGCGGGATTGAGCACGATTTGTTAGAAGCGGATCAATGAAAAAAATCTGGTCGCAAGAAGCTTGGAAGGATTATCTGTATTGGCAGGAAAATGATAAAAATATTCTAAAGCGCATAAATAAGTTAATCCTAGATATAGAGCGTAACGGCTACGATTGTATAGGCAAACCCGAAGCGCTAAAGGGCAATTTATCGGGGCTTTATAGTGTTAGAATAGATGGAAAAAATCGGCTCGTATTTAGGATATCTAATAGCGCCATAGAAATAGCTCAGTCTAAAACTCACTATGGAGATAAGTAAAATACGTACAAAAGCATCAATATCAAAGCGGTAGTATTTGTCCCAAAAAAAACTTTCACACCCAAAAAAGGCGTGGAATTTTAAAATTTTATCTTATTTTATGGCTTAAAATTTTGAAATTCAGTGCAGATTTAAAGCAGTAAATTTCAAAATTTTACCTTGGCTGCTAAAAAGAAATTTCGTCGTTAAATTTAACAACAGAAATTACTTTTTAATAAATGCCGTATCTGCAAAAGAGTATCATGAGCTGCTGCAATATTTCAAGGCGCTAAACGTAAAAATAGAAGATCAGACCGACTTTATACCACAGGCTCAAAACAGCGGCTATTTCACCGATAAAAATGAAATTTGGAGCGACGGTTTTAACGATACGCAAATTCCGAAGAAAAATTTTAAATGGAAGCTTAGGCGGTTTTTTAGTTTGGATTGAAATTCTAGCCCAAACGGCAAGTTCTTAAATTTAGCGAGAATTTCACGAGCAAATAGGGCGGAGTGGGGCAGCGAGACGAATACCGCTCGCCGCTCCTCTGGCTTGCCGCATTCACAAAGCTATGGCGGGTAAAATTCACTCAGCCCGTCGCCAAGGTAGAAAAGCTTTGGGCAATTCAGAATTTAACCTCAGCCCATCACAGCCGCAAAGCTGCGGCAGGCCAAATCGATCTGACCCGTCGTCGCAGCAAATCCTCGACGATCTGGGGATAGAGTCTCGCCCTAAAACCCCAGACCGCTCCCAATCCCTACTTCGCCCCTTTAGGCGGCATAAATGCGGTTAGTTTGATATCCTCGCCCGCCTTGTGTTTATAAAGCTCGATATTTACTAACGCCGTGTGGGAGATGTTGCCGTTGGCAAGCTCGCTCGTAGGTAGATCGATCGTAAGCACGTTCGGATTTCCGTTTTTGCAAAGCCCATCGGCGTTAGGATCGTACCACGCGCCTTCAAAGATCTGCACCACGCCGCGCATTATGTCGCTGCTTACGTTGGCTCCCGCCAAAATTTCGCCGCGAGCGTTAAACACGCGCACCAGATCGCCCCGCTTGATACCGAGCTCCTTAGCGTCCTCGGTATTTATTAGCACCGGCTCGCGACCTGCAACGGCGTATCTCTTGCGATTTGAGGTGTTGCTCTGCTGCGAATGCAAGCGGTCATACGGATGCAGGCTAAGCAGATGAAATTTCGCAGGTTTATCCTTCATCCCGAGCCACTCGACGGGCTCGAACCACATCGGATGTGCGCCGCAGTCTTTGTAGTTCATCGCAGCGATCGTATCGGAGTAAATTTCAATTAACCCGCTAGGCGTTCCCAAAGCCTCCAAAACAGGATCATTTCTAAAATCTTCAAACGTCACGTACGCAGCACTCTCTGGCGTTTCGTAAAATTCCGTCGGCTCGTTTTTCTCCCACCACTGCTCAAAGCTCGGCATCTGTATTCCTAAAGCGGTGTTTGCATTCACGGCGCTAGCTGCTCCTTCGTAAAATTCTTTGATCCAATCCATCTCCGTTTTGCCGCCGTCCGTATAAGCCTCGGCAAGCCCCTCAGCGTAAGCCTTGCAAAGGTCAGTAAAAATTTGATAATCGTCCTTCGCGCCGTGCTGCTTAGCGACGACCTGCTTCATAGGAATGATGTGCATGTTGGAGTAGTCCCCGCTCATCGTAATGTCGTTGCGCTCGTACTGCGTAGTGGTCGGGAACACGATGTCCGCCATCTTCGCAGTAGGCGTCCAGTAAATTTCATTCACTACGATAGTGCGCGGTTTGCGCCAAGCCTTGATATTGGTGTTGGTGTCTTGATGATGCACGATAGGATTTCCGCCGACCCAGTAGATGAAGTCAATCTTCGGATAGGTGATCTTTGCGCCATTCGCGTCGATCGTCTTGCCAGGATTTAGTAGCGCGTCCGCGATACGAGCTAAAGGAAAGGCAACCTTCGCCGTATTTACCAGCCATGCTTGAGTGGCTTCATCGCCTTGCTTCTGATCCTGCGCAAGCCCTAAAAATTTGCCGTCCTTAACGACGCCGACGCTTGCCGCGTTCATTCCGCCGATCACGCCGCCCGCGCAGGTAGGCGCGCCGCCGTTAGCGTAGTGGTAGCTAAAGCCGAAGCCGCCTCCTGCAAGTCCGATCTGCCCTAGCATCGCGCACAAAGTCACGATCATCCAGTGCGCCTGCTCGCCGTGATGAGCGCGCTGGATACCCCAACCCGCCATTATCATCGTGCGGTTTTCGTAAAATTTTATCGCAAGCTCTTTGATCACGTCCGCGCTAATGCCGCAAATTTCACTAGCCCACTCGGGCGTCTTAGCCACGCCGTCGCTCTGCCCCGTGAGGTACGGCACGAATTTTTCAAAGCCCACGGTGTAGTTTTGTAAAAATTCCTTATCGTACTTACCCTGCGAGTAGAGGTGCTGCGCCATGCCTAGCATCATCGCTACGTCGGTGTTAGGGCGAGGGGTAATCCATCGCGCCTTACCTTCGAAATACTTGCCACTTACGGTTTTGATCGGATCGATGATAATGATCTCTTTGTCGCTGTTTTTTAGCTGCTCGAAATACTTAAATCCCTGCTCGTCCGAGCTCGTCCACGCCACGCGAAGCGTAGAGATCGGATTGAGCCCCCAAAAGACCACTACTTTGGAGTTTTCAAGCACCACCGGCCACGAGGTTTGCTGCTCATAGACCTGATTTGAGCCCGTTACGTGCGGCATTATGACCTGCGCCGCTCCCGTAGAGTAATCGCCCGTGACGCCCGTAAAGCCGCCGGTTAAGTTCATAAATCTATGAAGCAGCGTCCTTGAGACATGCACGTTGCCCGTGCTCTGCCAGCCGTAGCTACCCGCAAACACCGAGTCCGCGCCCTTTTGCTCGCGCGTCTTTTTAAGCTCGCGCGCGACGAGTTTGATCGCGTCTTCATATTTTACCTCGACCCATTCGTCAAGCCCTCGAAGCTCTGGCTTAGGATTATCGGGATCGGCGAGGTAGGATTTTCGCACCATCGGCGCCTTGACGCGCGTGTTATAAACGAGATCCGCCATCGTATTTTGAAGAGTATTTGGAATTTTAGAGGTGATCTTCCACGGTGCGGATTTTACGATCTTGCCGTTTTTGACGCTCGCTTTTAAAATTCCCCATCGCGCCGCGGTTAAAATTTCGCCGTTTTTCTTAAGCGCGGTGAGTTTATCCGCCGCAAGCATCGAGCTTGGAATGAGCGGAAGCGCCGAGACCGCCGCGCTGAGCTTTAAAAAATTTCGTCTTTTCATTTCATATCCTTTAAATTTACGTCCTTGGAGTGCTTTTGCAGATACTGCACCACCGTCCAGCTCTCATCCTTGCTAATAGGCGTACGCGAAAGCATCGATTTTATGTAGCCGGGCCATTTGTTTGCCTCGTAGCTTGCGGGCTGATGCAGAGCGTGACAGACACTACACGAGGCTTCAAATTTCTCCTTAGCGCCCGCGAAAATTTTATCCACGTCACCGCTTAGCGCACCCTCATCGGTGTAGGCGGTTATTTTAACCTTATTAAAGCCGTCCTCTTCGCCCAAGCTCTCGCTTTGAAATTTAGCCTGCTTCGAAAACGCCACCGCGATTATGCGCGCTTTAGGCGTGAAATAAATAACGTTCGGCGCCTTTGGATTTTGATAGCCGGTGAGCGAAAATTTCACCGCTCCGTCCTTGACCTCCAAGACCTCTATGGCGTTTGTGGGCAGCAGCCTGCCGTCCTTGTGCGACAAATCGCCGCTTACGCTTACCTGCTTTAGCACCGTGCCGTAAAGCGTCTCGCCCGCCTTAACCTCGGCGTTTGCACAGCTTGCGATCGCAGCCGCAAGAGCCGCCGTAGCCGCAATAGAATTTAAAAACTTCATGCTTATCCTTTCTTAAAATTTTAAAAACTTCTCGTAAATCTGCCGTATAAAAAGCCCGCAAACATCACGGCTAAAATCGCCGCGAATGCCGCAAACGCTACCTGCGCGCACTGCGCCGCGTCTGCAAATTTAATGCTCGGCACCAGATAAAATCCCTCGCCGTAAAATCCGCCAAAAAAACTCTGCACTTCGCTAAGTGCGGTGCCTGCGGGGAAGGACGGGGTGCCCGTGCAGCTTGCGGGGCGAAATAGCTCCGGCAGCAGGCTATCAAGCGGCGCCGCAAAAGGAAATGCGGGCGCTGCGAGGCAATTTGCGGTATCTGCGGCGGGGTGCGACGCGGAGCTTTGTAAATAGCCGTATATCGCGCCCGCAAATCCGAGCGCGTAAGCAACGAGCCTTGTTATGAAGCCAAACGGCAGCAGCAAGCCTATAAGCGCGCCCACGCCCGCTACGGCAAAGCCTAGACGCACGAGGGCACTCGTCTGCGTAGGCGACATAAAAAGGCAGCGCTGAAAGAAAAAATACGATACCGCAAGATAGCCTGCGCTTATCACAAAGAGCCAAAACCACGGCGCAGCGGTATTTTGCCACGCGTAAATCTTTAAAATCAATCTATTCAAGATCTCCTCCATCTTATAAAATTCTTAAGAATACTTTTTAATCTTAAGATTTAAATTTATGAGGGAATTATAGCAATAAAAGATAAAAATTCATGTCTACATTGCCCTAAATATCGGAGTTTTATAAGCTTTAAGCTTAACGTATAAAATTTCAATTTTAAAATTTGACGCTCCTTGCGTGGCGGCGGAAAGTTTTTGAGATATGAAATTAAAATGGTAGATTTTATAAAATTTATCTTTATTTAGCTCTGTTTTGATAAAAAATATATCGATTTCAAAACTCCGTAGCTCCAGCACCCAATAAATATTATGAAGATGATACAATGAGCCAAAATTTTGAATAATATCACTTTATAATTTAAGGACGAGGTGCCGTGTGAAATTTAACATAAATGCCGTTATCGGTGGGGCGGATGATGTGCCGATCTATATACCGGATATTATAAGAACGGCGAGGCGAGAGATTAAAAGGGTTTTTAGCGATTTTGAAATGCACTCGCTGCAAAAGATCGATATTTGCCTTTGTTCGAGCGGGGAAGTGTCGAGATATTTTCCGAAATCGGGAATTTATCAACCGAAATATTATCTTAAAAGCAAAAAAATTATCGCGTATATTCATTTTAGCTCAGACGAGTGGAGCTCCGATAAAAGGGTGAACGTAGATAAATTTTTAGAAAAGTTCAAGCAGTACCTTATAGAGCTTGGAGATATTACCGGGCGGAAAATTGCTAATAATAATTTGGAATTTGACGATACGCAGTACAAAGACAATATAAATAAAATTTTTGAAAATTTAGTAGTAAATTGTTGAAATAAAATTTAAAAGGGCTATCTATCTGAAGCGGCAAAATTCCGCTTCGGATAAAGTGGGCGCGAGCCGAGCTAGTGAAATTCCAAACGCTTTAAGACGCAAATAGCGACGAGGCGAGTTTGGAATTTCATCATCAACGATAATTTAAAATTTTGCCCGAAAGCCTATTGGCTAGCTTAAAGCGCCTTGGTTGGCGCCCCGTAGAATTTCAAAGCGCCGTTAAGCAAGCGATGAGCGAGCAGAGCAAGGCGGGTCTTGCGCGAACGCATAGGAATGCGCGCAGTGTTATTTCGCAGTAGAATTTTACAGATTTGATCTCGCGCGCAAAAGGCAAGATCAAGCCCAAATGCCCGACAGGAGCAAATTTTACGCAAGCCGCGCAAGAGCGGTCTTGCGCGAGCGCTAAATCGCAGCCTTTAGCGCTTCAAATTTCGCGTCTTGCTCGGCTAGCAGCTGCCCTTTCTCATCGCGCGAGACGTAAATTTTAAAGATATTCTCGCCCGCTTTGTCGTAAAAGCCCACGAATTTTGAGAGCATCCCCATAAAAGTCTGCGTCACGAGGATGATCTTATCGATCTCATCCGTCTTTAGATGACCCCCCAAAATGCCCAGCCCATGCGCTTCATCGCCGTTTGCGCCCATGCCGAAATTATAATATCCCTGCGCGCTCTTGCCGCTCGGGATCTTGGTTTTAAACTCAATGATGAAGCTCGGCGTATTTTTTACGAAAAGCACCTCGCCCCAGCTCTCAAGCTCCCTAATGACCTCGACGAATTTATCGCCGCCCGCGCTCTTTCCGAAGCGCTCGGGTAGGTTTAGCAGCACGTCTATCTCCTTGGCGCCGAGCTCCTTGCAGATCTGCGCGATCGAAATTTTAGGATTTTGCGCAAACAGCGCCTCGATTCTCTCTTTCATTTTCATCCTTTCTAAAATAAAATTTTGAGCGCCATTATAATATAAAAATTCTAAGTTACAGATAACGGCAATCAATTAAAGAGGATTTGAAAAGCTTATTCTAAGAAAAATTTAGCGCTACAAAGTGCTTATGCATAGAATTTTAAGTGATAATACAAAGAATTTTATCTGCACGGAATTTTATAATTCTAAAATTCCGCAAATCTTTAGAGCTTTATCATAGCGGATCGTATCCGAAGCGATTGGACCCGCTATCGCCGCGCTGCACGAAAAATACAAGCAGCACTATCCAACCCACAAATGATACCAAAAGGCCGATATCGCCGAAAAAAGCACCCACTATAGGCGTTAAAATAAGCAGAAAAAACCAGCCGCTTCTATCGGTGTCATGTAGTCGCCTGACCGATACGGTGATGGCTGGCACGAGCATAGCTAGCTGAAAAAGCGCATCTATAATGCCGATTTCTTGATGGACGATTTTGCCGGCTATTATTTGATTATACCCTATCGTAGTGCCTAAAACGCCATCTATCAAGCTCAAAACAATCCCGCCAAGCACGGTAAATAGAAAAAACCACCAGTACTCCGACCTCGATGCTCGCCCGCTAAATGCGGCGTATTTTTGCTTTACGCAAGTTTGCACAGACTCCATAAAAGTCATTTAAAACTCCTTTTTTAAAATAATATAGGATTATACTAATCGCCCCTTAAATTTAAATACCTAAAACTCCCGCCCGTTCATCTGCCTTACGTGATACGCCAGATGCACTAGGCCGTAGCCGCCTTTTGAAGCGGTAACCTCCTTAGTGCCATAAACCGCCGAAACATTTAAAACTACCGAAGCTAACCACCCTATGGCAAATACTAAGGCAAAAAGCTGCGAGTCAAGCGCTATCAGGACTAGAGTTACTATCTCCGTAGCTGCAATAACATAAAACGCTCTTAGATAGTTTTTCTCTCCGCTGCAATCGTAAAGCTCTTTACTAACTAGCAGCTGATAGATCAGATATACCGCTGTGCATACACAATAAATGCTTATCATAAAAACTGATGGTTTAAACAATTCAAATCCTACAAATATAGTGCTTACTGCGCTTATAGCCGAGGAAACCCCGACTAACACGGCGTTTGATAGTAGATCCGTGCTGCGTATAGCGCGCGCTAAAAAATATAGCCCCACAGCTAGGCATATCATTGATATAAGTCCGACGCCCTCCAACGCACCCACTTTATCTACATTCTTGATATATCTGCCTACCGCATTTAACGCCTCAAGCCCAAACGCTATATAAAGGGTAGTTTTGGCAGTAGATAGATTCTCGCTCTGCTCTTTAGCATCATCCGTATAAACATACAGGATTGCTCCCGCGCCTACGGAGGCATTTAGCTTTCGCACCATTTCAGGCAACCTAAAAAAGTCGCTAACAAGCCAAATCAAAAATAAAACATTAGGCACCGAGAAAATAACCATAAAATGAAAAAAGCCCTGTTCTATATCCTTTAGGTCTGATGCTTGCACGCCCAAATCCGGACGAGATGAGTTTACAAGCGCCAACAGCTCGTTACCTTCTATACTCGTCCATATGACAGCAACCACTACTAAAAAAAGCCAGATGAGAAATGGCAGCCCGCCTAAAAGCTGAAAAATCGCGGAGATTATACGCCCAAGATAAAATCTATGCGCACCGAAAGGCCCGAGGAACATATAAAATACGTAGGCTTTATTTAGATCGTAAACCTTAGCTGAGCTTTGCGTAGAGTTAATTCTATCGGAATTTGAGGAAGCTGAATTTTGCCAAGTGGAATTTTGCTCCACAAAATTCTGCGAGTTCGCAGCATTTTCGGTAGAATTCAAACTTTTAGCGTTAGAATCTTGCTCGCTAGAGCCTGTAGCGGCAGAATCTCGCAAAATAGAATTTTCTTCATCCAAGCCTTGAGCTGCAAAATCTAAATTTTGCTCCGCAGAATTCTGTGGAGCAAAATTTTGCCTTATGGAAGTGGAATTTTGCTCTATAGAATTCTGAGCCGCGGAATTTTGCTCGCTAGTATCATCCGCCACAAGAGCTTCTTGCGCTAAATCCAAATTCTCAGATTGCTCCTGTGGCTTCTCGTCCAGAGGCTTTTTCTCTTCGCCGCTTTTACGTCTTATACTGGCTAGCGACGCAGGATTGCTGCTGCCGCCCCAAATATCTTCGCCCATCTGCTCTCCTTGATTTTTAAAGCAATTTTACCTGAAATTTAAGGAATTTTTGTATATTCGCCACTACAAATTCAAAACAAAGGACAAAAATGCCAACAGTAACATTTCAAGGAAAACCTGTAGAGCTAAGCGGGCAAGAGATAAATCTAGGCGATCGCGCGCCGCAAGTACGCTTAGTAGCTCAAGATCTAAGCGAAATCGAGATCGCTAGCGGCAAGCACGTGCAAATTATCGTCGCCGTGCCGTCGCTAGATACGCCCGTCTGCGCGACGGAGGCACGCAAGTTCAACGAGCGCGCTGCATCGCTTCCCAACACCGAAGTAATCGTCGTTTCGATGGATTTGCCGTTTGCGATGGGGAGGTTTTGTACGACTGAGGGGATCAAAAATCTACGCGTTGCAAGCGATTTCCGCGATAAGGAATTTTGCCGCCGCTACGGCACTCTCATCGCCAGCGGCGCATTGGCAGGTCTTAGCGCCAGAGCAATCTTCGTCATAGATACCGCAGGCGTCGTGGTTTATAAAGAGCTCGTAAGCGACATAGCCTCTGAGCCCGACTACGACGCAGCCCTAGATTTTGCGGAGCTCGTCGCTCGCAACAGCTGCTCTAACTGAGCAAGATAATAGATCCAAGGTTTGGATAATTTTAGCCTCGCTTTAGTTCACTACTTTAAGCAAATTCGCCCTACTGCAAGTAAAAAACGAAGTAGGGCGCTTAAAATTCTACTTCAATTTTACATTTTGATTTTATGCTTTGATTTGCGCTTCGGCGCATGCAAAGCTGTTAGCGCACTGCGATAGCAAGCGGATGAGAACAAAATTTATAGGATCGCCTGCTGCTAAATTTTAAATTTAGCAGCAGCGGGAGTTGAAATTTTAAATTTGCCCGCTTAGCCACTCCGCGCGATAAATTCGCTAAAAGAGATCTCGCGTGCGTAAAATTTAACTCCGAGCGAGGCGAGTTTGTTTTGCAGCGCTAGCGCCGACTCCTCTATGCCGCTAAAAAGGCAAAGCGGCAAATTTTGCGTTCTCTCTTTGGTCGCTGCAAAGCTCCCATCTTCAAAAATTTTCTTTAAAAACACGAGCGTTTTTACCTTATCCGCGCCCAAGTCCTCGATGAAAACGCTGAAATATTTATATTCGGGCTCCTCGCGCGCTTCATCTTGCTTCGCGTAGTCGTCCGCCAGTTCGCGATAAAATTCGTTGTTTAAATCCGTAAGCGGCGCGATCGCTTCAAGTGAGCAAGGCGCCTCAAGCGCGGCAAGGGCGGTTAAAATTTCTTCAAATTTAACGATGTCGTCCGCAACTTTAATCGGCTCCCAAGAACCAGCGCCGTGATAGGCAAAATACACGGGCGAAGCGTCCCCCAGGGCAAAATCTACGAAAAACGGATCGTCCATGCCGTTACGCGCGATGACCCGCCAGCTCTTTCGCCACTGCCCGGGCGTATCGTCTGCAAGCTCCTCGCCCGTTTTGCGGCTAGCGAGCCTATACCCCTCCTGAAAACTCTCAAACTCGCCCTCATCGGGATAGAAAAACGGCAGCAAAATGGACTCTGAAACGATGCGTTTGCGGATAAAATTTCGGATCAAATTCGGGATTTGCATGGCGCGACCTTTGGGTTAAATTTGAGCGAATTTTAGCAGAGTTTTTACTCCGCGCAAAATTTACGTTTGAATTTGACGAATATGAAAGAAAGTAAATTTACGCTCAAAGTTTGATGAATTAAATTTGAGCGCAAAAAGACAAGCCAAGATTTGCAAGACGAGACGATGTACCGCCAGAAAAACGTAAGCGGAAGTATTTTAAGATGGATTTGAACGTTGCGACGAAAATTTCGTTCCAAGACTAGGCAATTAGCCTGTCGCAGGGCGAAATTTTCTAGCTCATTCAAAGACGTTTAAAAGACGACGCGTTAAATTCTACAAAGATTGTAGGATTTTAGGTTTACCAAACGCCGTAATCGGCTTAATCTCTCCCTTAAATTTCTCAATCTGCGCTAGTACGGTGTGAGCCGAGTTACTTTGCGCGAGACTTGACGTGCCTTTATCAAACGTAAGCACGTTTACGCAGCCGTGCTGGCAGAGGCTCCTCTCGCCCCAAACCTCGGGATCGTACCAAGCGCCCTCGCAGATCGCTGCGACGCGCTCGGGCACGATGTCGGTAATGAGTACGCCTGCCAAAATTTCGCCGCGATCGTTAAAAACGCGCACGATGTCGCCGTTCGCAAGCCCGCGAGCTTCGGCGTCTTTTGGATTTATCAGCACCGGCTCTCTGCCGCTAACCTCGGCAAAATTTCTGATGATCGAGTTGTTTAGCTGGCTGTGCAAGCGGTAGCGAGAGTGCGGACTTACGATGTGGATCGGATACTTCGCCGTCTTTTTCGCATCGCCTAGCCACTCCTTAGGCTCGATCCAAGTAGGCATCGGCGGGCAGTCGGCATAGCCCATCTTAGCGATTACCGGTGAGTAGAGCTCGATCTTGCCAGACGGCGTACCGAGGCGGTTTTTGGCGGGATTTTCGCGGAATGCCGCAAGGCGCGTATATAGCGCGCTACTCTCGTCGTCCTTTTCAAAGCGCACGAAGCCTTTATCGTAAAATTCCTCGAAGCTAGGCATCGTTATATTTAGACCTTTGGCTTGCTCTGCGGCATCGGCGTAGAATTCCTTCATCCAGCCTAGCTCGTCCTTGCCCTCGCTAAAGACCTCGCCATATCCCCAGCGCTTGCAGATCTGCTCGCAGATCCAAAAGTCGCTCTTGCTCTCGCCCATCGGCTCGATTGCAGGCCTGTAAGCGACTATATATTCGCCCGTAGCGCCCGTTTGGTTGATGTCGTTGCGCTCGACCTCGATCGCGACGGGAAGCACGATGTCGCTAAGTTTTGCGGTGCTCGTCCAGTACGGCTCGGCGGTGATGACGGTGTCAAATTTACGCCACTGCTTGACGATATTATTCACGTCTTGATGGCGCGTAAACATCGATCCGCACGCCATATATGCGACTCTCATATGCGGCAGCTTGATCTTGGTGCCGTCATAATCGATCTGCTTGCCCGGATGCTCCAGCGCCTCTATGCTGCGAGAGGACGGGATGGTGATGTTTTTCGCGTTTTTCCAAGGCGCAGAGCCCGTGTTTTCGTATTTCTCATCTATACGCGTGCTAAGTCCCTTTAAAATCGGAGCTACCTTATCCGTAGCGCCCGCAGAGCCGTAGCCCAGGCTAAATTCAAAGCCTAGACCCTCCTTGCCGATATATCCCAGCATCGCATTAAGCGCCACGAGCGCCCAGAAAGGCTGCTCGCCGTGATCGGCGCGCTGCAAACCGCGACCGATTAGGATCGTGGTCGGCTCCTTTGCAAGTGCCGTAGCAAATTTCGCAATAGCCTCCTCGCTAAGTCCGCAAATTTTGCTCGCCCAAGCTGCGTCCTTTACGATTTTATCGCTCTCGCCTAGAAAATACGCTTTAAATTTATTAAATCCGACGGTGTATTTTTTGATAAATTCCTCGTCGTAGAGGTTGTTCGTAAAGAGATAATGGCACATACCGATGATGAGCGCAGTGTCGGTGTTTGGGCGCACGATGATATCTTCGCTACCGAAGTAGCGCGCGGTGTCGTTTCTCATCACGTTTACGCTGTAGGTTTTGATGCCTGATTTTTTAAGCTCTTGCATGCCGATGTAGCCGTCGTGCGTAGGCGGAATGGATGAAATTTGATTGGTTACCGCAGGATCGGTCGCCCAAAATACGACGTTTTTGGCGTTTTTGACGATCGCTTTCCACGTAGTAGGCGCGTCATAAACGGCGCTTGAGCCCAGCACGTGAGGCATGATAACGAGCCCCGCGCCGGTCGAGTAATCACCGCTTTCCTCTACGTAGCCGCCTAAAATTTTAAGCATTCGGTGCGCTACGGTGCGTCCCCAGCCGATCTTGCCGCTGCCGCCCCACCAGTAGCACTCGCCGTAGATCGCCTCGGCGCCGTATTTGTCGAAATTTTCTTTCAAAGCCTTCGCCGCTAGATCAAGCGCTACGTCCCAGCTAACTCGCACGAACTCCTCTTTGCCGCGCAGTTCGCTCTTTGCCGCGCCTTTTGCCTTTAGATAGCTTTTGCGCACCATCGGATAGAGCACGCGGTTTTCGTTTTGGATATTATCGGGCAAGCTATAATTCATCGTGTTTGGAAATTTATCGCCTTCAAAATCGCTTACCGAAACGATCTGCGACGAGTTTAAATTTAGCCAAAAAGTACCGAATCTGTTCGCGCCGAATACCTTTTTGTTATCAAAAATCGTCTGCGTGACCCCCTCAATCCTGCTAGCGCTTGCCGCGCTTGCGCCTAAAATCCCTGCCTTTAAAAAGTCTCGCCTTTTCATCTGATCTCCTTTATCATTCAGGTTTTTTTGCGTTGTGTTGTAGGTATTTTATGATCAAATTTAGCTCGTCGCCCTCGAGCGCTACGTAGTTTGCATTGATCATCTCTTGTAAATTTGCAGGCCACTGATTTGCCGTGAAGCTCTTTGGCTCATGCAGGCGGTGACACGCCGAGCAGATCTGCTCGTAGTTCGTCTTTGCCTCCGCATAAAGAGCCTTAGCGTCCTTAGCTACGGCATCCGAGCTGATTTCGTAAATTCCCTCCGCCTCATACCAGATCTCGCCGTAATCGTCCTCGAGCTTTTTGCCCTTTTTAAAATTTGCTTCGGCTTCGTTCGTAAAAATCGCGTAAATTTCAGCTTCTTTCATATTTTTTTGGATTTGAAGCTGATAGTTTTCGCTCACGACGCCTTTAATTTTAATCTTGGCAACGCCGCCATCGCTGGATATTACCTCGATCGGCGTTAAAATTTCAGCCTCGCCGATTGCTTTGCCGTCTTGCGAGATCGTAGCGGTTTTAGAGATCACCTCGCCGCCGAAAAGCGAACACGCACAGATAAATGAGATAAAAATTTTCCTCATAAAGTATCCTTTCTAGGTTGTCTTTAACGCGAATTATAAATCAAAAATAAATTTAAATTTGTCGCGATTGCGACGAATTTATCCTTTTTATGTAAAATTTACGTGAAATTTTATGCAAAGAGCTGCTATGATAGATAGACTAAATAACGATTACAGTGAGAAATTCGACTTTTTAAGCAAGGAGCGTATTGCTAAATTTAGACGTGAGAGCTACGCACGCGGCGACGTGATCTACGCGCAGAAGTTTAAATTTATCATTCTGCTGCGCGGCAGAGCGAAGCTAAACTGCTATGAAAACGGCAAGGAATTTATCTTTAGCTTCGTAAAAAGCGGCGCCTACGTCTGCTTGGATAAAAACACGAGCCTTGAAATTTTAAGCGACTGCGAGACGCTGCAGATCAATATCTCGGAGCTTTTCGAGCTACTAGGAGATGAGTTTGCAAGCTCGATCATAAACGCGCTCATTAAAAACCTCCACTCGCAGCGGATTTTGATAAAAGAGATCGTCTTTGCGAAAATCCAGACGCGAATTTTAAATTTTCTAAATCGCATCGCAAACGCAGACAAGATCGTGGAGCTTCCCTTTAATATAATGACGCTTGCAAGCCTGCTCGGCGCGCCTCGCCAAAACGTCTCCCAGGCGATTACGAAACTCGTAAACGACAAAAAGATCATGAAATTAAAGGGAAATAGAATTAAAATTTTGTAGTTTGAATCTCGCGGCGGATCTAAATTTAAACGCAAAAGGCTATTTTGAGCGAAACCGCCTAGTAAAAAGGGCTAAAACCAAAATGGAATTAGCCCTAAATTTAGCTTATTTGCGAAGCTTATGTGTGCTACAAAGCTACGTTTAAAAAATCGAGCCTCTACTTGCAGGTCGCAACGGATCGTCTCCAAAGCGGTTGCCTCCGTTAGTGCCTTGCTGGATAAAAAATACGATCAATACTACTGAGCCTATTATCGGGACAAGAATTAACAGATAAAACCAGCCGCTTCTATCGGTATCATGCAGACGCCTTACCGCTACGGCGATAGAAGGTAAAAGTATTGCCAATAAAAAGATTGAGTTAATGAAACCGATCATTCTACCGGAACTCGTAACGGCATAGGTGCCTAAAAAGCCGTCCAATACTAACGTTACGATTCCTAAAAGTGCCGCAAATAATGCAAACCACCAGTACTCTGAACGTGGCGCACGCCCCTCAAAATTGCAATAATTCTCTTTGAGACAAGTGCGAACAGACTCCATAAAAGTCATCTCAAACTCCTTTTGAAAAAATAAGGTAAATTATATAATAATGGCACTTAAATTTGTCCTTTATATTGATTAAATTTTAAAATTTACCTCTGCCGCCGCGCTGTCTGGCAAATACATTAAAATTTATCTCGAATGAACTTAATAGTGAGCTGTTTGATAAGAGGAGGAGGGTAGGTTAGGCGGAACAAATTTTGCTTTTTCGCTCGCGCTAAATGACAAAGTAGGGCGGATGCGACTAGCGCAACTATAATAGCGAATTTATCTGCTTTACACCGCCATATAGCCGCTCAAATTTTAAAATTTACTTCTCTTTGCGGCTTAAAATTTTAGAAATTTTTGCAGCGTCGTAAGTTTTTGCCTGCACTTTTAGAAACTCGCAAAGCCCCTTCTGCTTGCAAAGGCCGCGAGAGAGCAAAAACTCCGCCGTCATCTCGTCATCCAGCACCACAGCTACTTTGATAAGCGTTTCGATCTCCTTTTTATCGATGCTTGCAAAGCTTTGGAATTTTAAAATTTCGTCCAAATAGCATAATCTCCCATCGCGGAATTCTTTAAATTTGGTGCCCGCGGCAAACTCCCTCGCAGCAAGCGGCAGCGCCTCTTTATATCCGAGAATGGAAACGTTATTGTCGCTTAAAAATATTAATTCGCTGCCCGCAACCGAGCCGACCACATCTTTCGTATCTCGCGCGCCGTTTGCAATCAAAAACTTAAATGCCTCGAAATTATCGTTTGCCGCGGCATCTCGCAGCAGCCCGCTAGCCTTGACGTCCGCGCCGTTTCGCACCAAAAGCTCTAAAAGCCGCATCGCATCGGCTTTATCAAAATGGTAAAGCTTCGCTATCTCGCTGCTAAATTTCGAGCCGAAAAAGATCGCGAGCTTTAGCGGCGAGAAATAACCGCCGTCTCCGCCGTAATTGAGATTTGGTTTAAATTTAAGGATTTTTTCTATCCGCTCGAAGTCAAATTTTGAATTTCGCAGCACCTTTGGATTAAAAATGAAAGCGGTGAAAATTCTATCTTTAAACTCCCCGAAATCCTCGTCGATCCTGCCCCTGTTTTGCGCCGCGAATTCTAAAAGCGCATCCAACCCCGCATCTATCTGCGCATCACTAGCATTTTCATCGTAAAAAATTTCAAAATTTGGCTGCGGTAAATTTGACGCCACCTGCTGCGTAGTAGAAGCCGCCGCATCCTCTTTAGCGGCGCCGAAAGCGCAGCCCGCAAGTAAAAGCCACAAAAAGATAAAATTTTTCATATCGTCCTTTCCATAAATTTTGCCCGATTATATCAAATCTAAGGCTAAATTTAACGGCGCCTTGAAATTTCATAAAAAGCAAATGACAAATAAATTTAGCCTAAAAAAGCGCCTTTTGATCTTAATTTCGCTAGAATTAGCCATAAATAACCTAAACAAAGGAGCAGCAAATGAAACTACTTTTTACTTTGATCTTGCTTTGTGCGGGGCTTTTTGCAAACACGCTGCAAGAGATCAGAAATAGCGGCGTCATTAGAGTAGGCGTCAGAGATGGCAGACCGCCTTTTAGCGAGATTAGCGGTGGTAAATTTGAAGGCTTTGAGATCGAGCTTGCCAATGCGATCGCAAAGGCGATTTTCGGTGCCAAACAAGGCGAAGTGCAGTTCGTCTCTCTAAGCGCCGCCGATCGCGTCTCGTATCTAGTCAATAATAAAGTCGATATAGTTGCAGCTACCTTCGTCATCGATTCGGCGCGCAAAAATCATGTAGACTTCTCGATGCCGTATTTTTCGACCAATCTCGGCGTGCTAACTCGCAAAGCGGACGCCATCAAAGATATATCGCGTTTGCGCGATATGAGGCTCATAACCGAAGAGGGCACGACCGTAGATAATTACCTCAAAAAAGAGAAATTTAGCAACGTAAGCTACTGCAAAAGCACAAGCGAATGCTACGCGATGATCCGTGACGGCAAAGCCGACGGATACATCAATCTAAATATCACGGTACTAGCTTACGCCGTCGTGGACGATACGCTCGAAGTGCCGTTTCAAAACTTCGGCAAGCCAGATTTCATCGGTATTGGCGTGCAAAAAGGAAATAAGGAGCTACTTGATTTCATCAACGCAGAGCTTGTCAAGCTAAGCAAAGAGGGCTTTTTCAAAAAGGCTTATCAGGACACCTTTGAGCCTTTTTACCGCGGCACAGCGGATAAAAAATACTTCCTTTTAGATGGAATTTATGACTTGCTATAAAAGCGAGCTAGAAATTAAAATATAAAATTTATCGAAGGCAGTTTGCATAACGAATAAATCTTGGGATTTAAAATTTAGAATTTGCGAAATTTTAAATCCCCACTTCGCCCCTAAATTTCAAACCTGCATACGCGTGGTAATTGAATTTTAAACCGCTTGCATTTATTTTCTCTAAAATATATAGTGCTATAATTATTTCAAAACTAAAAAGTAGGGGGCTTTTTATGAGATTACTTTTTATTTTAGCCTTATTTTGCGCTAGCATTTTTGCAAATACACTAGATGAAATCAGGCAGGCAGGGGTTATCAGAGTAGGCGTGCGCGAAGGTCGTCCGCCACTAAGCGAGTCTAATAACGGCAAGTTTGAGGGTTTTGAAATCGAGCTTGCTAGCTCAATCGCCAAAGATATTTTCGGCGATAAAAAGGGCGAAGTGCAGTTCGTAGCCGTAACCGCAGGCGAGAGAATCCCGTTTTTGAAAAATAACAAGGTCGATATGGTTATCGGCACCTTTATGATTACGCAAGAGCGTAAGAAGCAGGTGGATTTCTCACTTCCGTATCTATCGGTAAATTTTGGCATCGTAACGCGTAAAGAGGATCAAGTGAAGGACTTCGCACAGGTTCGTGATATGAGAATTTCAATCGAAAAAAATCCCAACGGCTCAATGACCGAGCGCTATTTGCGCAAAGAGAAATTTAGCAATTTAGTTTACTGCAAAAATACCTCCGAGTGCTATGCGATGATGAAGGACGGCAGAGCCGACGGTTATGCCAATGACAACATCATCGTCCTAGCCTACGCCGTCGTGGACGATACGCTTGAAGTGCCGTTTAAAAACCTAGGCGCGGCGGAATTCTTAGGCGTCGGCGTGCAAAAAGGCAATCAAAGCCTGCTTGATTTCATCAATGCCGATCTAATCAAGCTAAGCAAAGAGGGCTTTTTCAAAAAGGCTTATGAGGACACTTTCGAGCCATTTTACCGCGGCACTGCGGATAAAAAATACTTCCTGCTAGACGGAATTTATAATATGCTTTAGATCTTAGAATTCTAAGGCGCGGAATTTTGAAATTTTGAAATTCCGCTTCGCACGCGGCGAGCGGAATTCTAAAATCTGCAAATTTTGGAATTTTTGTAGCTGCAAAATTTCGTAAAATTCTAAAATTTAAAATTTTATCTCACGCTCGGTTTAAAAACATCTATTCCATTCGGAGCAAAATTTCACGCTATGATAGAATTTTAAAATTTTATGCATGACGGAATTTTAGAATTTTACCCGCACCGAGAATTTTAAAATCCCATGCTGCAACAGAATTTCGTAGTTGAGGGCTTTTGCGCTGCGATAAAATATAAATTTATCGTGCGGTGTAGAATTCCACAGATAAGCGCGATAAATTTAAAAGGATAAAATTCTGCGTAAGCTAAATTATGACTCACGGCAAAAGCGCAGTCGCCGCAGATGCTATCGCTTAAGCTTTGTGGTCGCAGAAATTTACTCAAACGCCTTGTAGTGAGCCTCGTCGGCAAACTCGAGCATCTCGCGATCGCCTCTGCTGTCGCCATAAGCGATGACGCGATCGAAAGCCTGCACGTCGTATGCCGCGCGCACGCGGGCGACCTTTTGCGTGCCGTAGCAGTTCTGCCCCTCGATCTCGCCCGTGATGATGCCGCCTTTGCGCCGTATTTTGGTGCCTAAAAGCTCCAAGCCCTGCGCGTCGCACCACGGGCGCAGCCAGTCTTCGAGCGAGGCGGTGACGATGACGATTTTATCGCCCGCGGCTTTGTAGCTTGCGATCTTGTCCATCGCGCTTTGTTTTAGGATATCTTCGATGTGGGTGGTGGAGTATTTTTTGCAAATTTTATCGAATTTATCGGCGCTCATGCCCGCAAAAAAGTAGCCCAAGAGTTTTCTGCGCGTAAAATTATTGCTCGCAAGGCCTAGCTTATACGCCGCTAAAATGGGCGATAGCACCAAAATCCCGCGAAAAAATTTCTTAAATCCGACTACATAGGCGACGAACTCGAGCAACGAATCATCTCGCGTGATCGTGCCGTCAAAGTCGAATAAAACAAGATTCATTGCCTCTCCTAGCAAAATTTCAGAAGCGTAAATTTTAAAATTTACCTATAAAAAAGGCGTGAAATTTAAAGCTAAATTTCACGCCGAATTTTAAAATTTCATTTTGAAATTCTATTTTTTAGCCATTCGTCTGCGCGTCGTAGGATCCAGGTATCGCTTACGCACGCGGATATTTACTGGCGTAACCTCCACAAGCTCGTCCTCCTCGATCCACTCCAGCGCACGCTCTAAATTTAACACGCGCGGCGGCACTAGCTTGATCGCATCGTCGCTGCCGCTCGCGCGGACGTTGGTTAAATTTTTACCCTTGATCGGATTGACGTCCAGATCGTTCGGGCGGCTGTGCTCGCCGATGATCATGCCTAGATAGACCTTTGCCTGTGGAGCTATAAAAAGCACGCCGCGATCTTGCAGGTTCCACAGGCTGTATCCTAGCGCCACTCCGTTTTCCATACTCACGAGCGCGCCGTTTTGTCGCTTCTCGACCGCGCCGATGAAAGGGCGGAATTCCAAAAAGCTATGGTTCATCACCCCTTCGCCGCGAGTATCGGTCAAAAACTGCGAGCGAAAGCCGATAAGACCGCGCGCCGGGATCTCAAACTCCATACGCGTCTGCCCGTCGCCGGTAGGATTCATCACCTTCATCTCGGCCTTTTTGCGACCGAGCTTTTCGATGACGGTGCCGGTGCAATCATCGGGCGCGTCGATAACTAGATGCTCGAAAGGCTCGCATTTGATGCCGTCGATCTCTTTGATGATAACTTCCGGGCGCCCAAGGCAGAACTCAAAGCCCTCGCGGCGCATATTCTCGGCCAAAATCGTGATCTGCAGCTCGCCGCGACCGCTTACTTTAAATTTGCCCTCGCCCGCGTTTTCATAGCGCATCGCGATGTTGGTTTTCATCTCCGCTTCCAAGCGCTCGTCGATCTTGTTTGAGGTTACGAATTTACCCTCTGTGCCGGCTAGCGGTCCGTCATTTACGCTGAAAATTACGCTAAGGGTGGGCTCTTCGATATGTAGCGCATCAAGCGGAATCGGATTATTGGGATCGACGATACTATCGCCTACGTCAAGCGCGTCAAAGCCAGCGATTGCCACGATGTCGCCCGTGCCCGCCGCGTCGATGTCGGTGCGCTCAAGCCCGCTAAAGCCGATTAGTTTTGAAATTCTGCCGTTGATATGCGTGCCATCGGCTTTGGCTAACATAACACTTTGGTTTTTGTTTATCGTGCCGTTAAAAATTCTAGCGATGCCGATCTTGCCTACGTAGTTGTCGTAATCGAGCGTGAAAACCTGCAGCTGCAAAGGATTATCGTCACTACCGCTAGGGGTCGGAACGTGAGAGATGATCGTCTCAAAAAGTGGCTTCATATCGGTGTTTTCGTCGTTTAGATCGTATTTTGCGTAGCCGTTTTTGGCCGCGGCGTAGATGACGGGGAACTCAAGCTGCTCGTCGTTTGCGTCAAGCGCTACGAAAAGATCGAAAATTTCATTTACCACGCGGTCTGGATCGGCTGCGGGCTTGTCGATTTTGTTTACGACTACAATAGGTCTGAGCCCTAAAGATAGTGCCTTTTTCACGACAAATTTAGTCTGCGGCATGACGCCTTCTTGCGCGTCGACGAGCAAAAGCACGCCGTCGACCATCTTTAGCACGCGCTCGACCTCGCCGCCGAAATCGGCGTGGCCCGGAGTGTCAATGATGTTGATTTTAACGCCGCCGTAGTGGATGGCGGTATTTTTGGATAGTATCGTAATGCCTCGCTCACGCTCGATGTCGTTGCTATCCATCACGCGCTCGCCGACTTCTTGGTGATTACCAAAGGTGCCGGACTGTTTTAAAAGCTCATCTACGATAGTGGTCTTGCCGTGATCGACGTGCGCGATGACCGCAATATTTCTGATATTTTCCAAATTTTTCTCCGTTTGCTATTTTAAAGGCTGACGATTATACTAAAAAAATTCTTAAGATAAAAATTTACGAGTACTCTTTGACTTCGCAGACAAAAAACTCATAAACGCGCTGTTGGATCAACGCGTCCTCGTCATCGTCGCCGATCAGACGGCGCAGATGCGAAAAATCGATCTTTTTGATATATTTTTTGTTGTTTTTGATATCTCTGTCGATCTCTTTTAGAAGCGAGTCTAAATTTAGACCTTTATAGGTCTTCGCCTTTAAGATATACTCTTTTACGATGGATACCAGTACGCCGATGCGTTGCTCGTCGCCCGGATAAATTTCGCCCGCTATATCTTTGATCACGTCGTAATCCTCGTCGGTCTGCTTCTTTTTGGCAAGCAGCATTGCGGCAAAAATTTTGGCTCTAAACTCGATAGAGCGATGATGAGGGATAAAGACCTCGCGAAATACGGATAGAAGATGATTTTTGAAATTCATTTATAACCTTACTTTAAGAAACATTTCCATATAATCCCGTTTGCCCTTTCTTAGACCTGTGCAATGCTTTTTTTAGGCACCGCTTCAGGGTAGGAATACAGCAGAGCACTTAGATCTCGCATGTGCCGCAGCCATCTGGGAAGGGGTTTTATAAATCGATCCTATTAAGCCCGAAATGCTCTTTGAAATCCTCGCAAACACTCTGAAAATCGACGCCTTCAATTTTCGGCTTGGCTTTGAAAAACTCTAACATCGAATTATACCCGCTAAGCAGCTCCTTGCTCTTTACGCCGTAACTGATCGAAATCCCCGCCTCGAAAAACGCCGCTAGTTTGTCACAATACTTAAGCGCCTTTCCATCGATTGCGCGAAATTTGTCTTCATTAAACATCTTTAGGCTGCCTTCTGCAAATTTAGGCTCCTTGCCTAGCTCGAAGGTGCGGTTTTCAAACTCGTCTTTTATAAATTTACCGCCCCCTTTGCGGATGCCTAAAATATAGCTAAAATCATCTCGCATATGTTCCGGCACGAAAGGTAAAATTTTATCGTCTATTAGCCGCATCTCATATTCGCTGATGATGTCGCTAAGGCCCTTGACGCCGTATTTTACGGGGCTGATGATGTCGCGAGTTAGGCTTTCGGGCAAATCATGAAATAGCGCGCAGAAAAAATTATACGCCGTGCGCGAGCGGCACGCACCAACTTCAAGCGAGAAAAAGTAGCTTAAAATCGCGACTACCAGCATGTGTCCTAGCACCGATGTCTCAGGGATGCGCGGCGTCTGCGCCCAGCGTTTTTGGAAACGAAGTCTGCCACTAAGATCGACTATGCGAGCAAGTTTTTTATTCATCACGATTTTTCGCACGCCGATTAGCTCATAATAATCCTCGAGCTCCTCCTCGACTTTGGCTTTTAGCTCCTCGATGTCGTTTAGAAACTGGCTCGTTTGATAGACGATATTAAATTCCCAGCGCGTAGAGAGGTAGCTCGCCGCCTTTAAGATCACGGCTTCTTTCTTATGATCTTTGGAATTTAGATATTTTTTAAATCGCTCGAAAAATACGCCGTTTTGAATAGGCAAAAGATCGCTTTCGAGGACGCTTAAAACCCATTCGTTGATCTTATCCTTTTTGGTTTTTTGAATCTGATGAAAGACGTCCGGGCGGATGTCGGTTACGACGATGCGCGCTAAAAACTCGAAAATCCCCGCTTCTATCACATAGTTGATATCCACATCGCGCTCAAAGCTAGCGATGAAATAAGCAATGATAAATTTATGCGCCTGTTTGTCGAGCTCGACTAAACTCACCATCTTTGGATAATCGTTCCAGCGGCTAATGCTTGCGGATTTAAAAATTTGTTCGACTAAATTTGAGCTTATCATCGGTAAATTTGATCCGAGTTTATTTCGATTACGGTATGGACATTGCCGCGCGGATTAAAATCGCCCGTGATTTTCATAAATTTAGGCTTTAATTTGCTTTGCAACGCGCCATAAATTTCATTTATGCTATCTTCGTGGCTAATATAGCGGTTCATAAAGGAATTTATGTAAATTTTAATCGCTTTAAGTTCGACTACGAGCTTGTCCGGGATATATTCCAAATAGATCGTCGCAAAATCCGGATAGCCCGAGCGCGGGCAGCGGCAGCAAAACTCGGGCAGGGTTATTTTTATAAGATAATCGCGCTTTTGTTTATTGGGCCAAACTTCTAAATTTTCGATGTCAAATTTCTCAATTTCCTCTTCGCCGTATCTCACTATGATCTCCTTAAATTCGATATATCATTCGGCTTTTCGACACAAAATCCCTGAATATAATCGATACCCATTTTATAAAGTTGCATTTGAAATTCCTGCTTATCTACAAAGCGCATTATGGTTTTGATGCCCGATTTAGCGCAGGCTTCATTAATGCCTATGAAGATATTTTTAATCTTTTCATCGTCTAAATTTTTGTTAAATTCTATGTCATAAACGATAAAATCGACGTTTAGAAATTTTAAATACTCAAAGCTCGCGTTCGAGCCACCGAACTGCGATAGCGCGAAGCTAAATCCGAGTTCGCGGAATTTAATCAAAATTTCGTCAAAACGCTTGATCTCCGAATAGATAAGCTTTTCGTTAAACTCAAACACGATCTTTTTTGGATCGATCAGATTATTATCAATGAGCTTTAAAATTTCATTACGAAACTCGTTATTTCGCAGTGTCTGAGGCATGATCTCGATGAAAATTTTAGCGTCAATATCTTTAAAATAGATGATCCTAGAAATCTGCCTCATCATCGAAATATCGTATTTAATATCGTAATGATTTAGAAGCAAAATATCTAAAATTCTACTTTTTGTGATCTTTTCGCCGCTTCTTAGATCGAGTTTCGGGATCAAATTTATATGCGATTTTACGCCGTTTTTATCTGCAACGCGCTGATATTTAAAGCTAAAATTTTCACTATCGATCGCTTCCATAACGTCGGCAGAAAACACGTCGATTAGTACCTTCTCGACGTCGATGGCCTTCTCGCCGTGCTCTTCGTCGTCCAGGTGATTTATCTTATAAAATAGAGCATTTACGATATTATTTAGATTTCGATCATATGAACTTGGAAGCATTGTAAATTCGCTTTTTATCTCTACATTTTTAATCGTTTGACTTGAAATTTTATGCTCAAACATTCGCAAAATATGGCTTAAATTTGTAGCTTTTGATTCCACTCCAAATACGAAGTAGCCGTTTATAAAGCGACCAATCGGAAGGTCTTTAAAACCTTGCTCCGCCATAAAATTTGAAAGTTCCTTACAATACTCGTATAAAATTTCATCGCCGTTTTTATAACCGTATCGATCGTTTATGTCGATGATATTTTTAATTCGCAAAAGCACGATATTTATTTGACGATTTTTAGTTAAATCATTGCTTAAAATTTTCTCGATCTCCTCCCGCACAAATACATGCGTAACGGGATCAATCAGCGTCTTTTGAAAGCCGAAATAAATTTGATAAATAACATAATAAACATAGCAGATTAAAAGTATCAAAAATAAAATTACGTCGTCAAATTTAAACTCGCCGTTTCGAAACAAAATAATTCCGAAAACAATCAAAACGCAGGTAAACGGCACCGAAATTTTAAGTGCCGTTATGAAACGATTTTCGCGCTCTTTGGTCTCACTAAATAGCATCTAAACGTCCAAATGTTTTACATCTTTTGCATGATCTTGGATGTAATTTCGGCGCGGCTCGACCTCGTCGCCCATAAAAAGATTAAAGGTATCGCTAGCACTCTGCGCATCGGCGATATTTATTTTTAGTAACCTTCGATTTTCAGGGCTCATAGTGGTTTCCCAAAGCTGCTCCGGATTCATCTCTCCAAGACCTTTATAACGCTGAATATAAGCGCCTTTTTTCGAGCTTTTTTCGATTTCGTCTAAAATTTCAATAAAATCCTTGCCAAAGCTTACATCCCGCTCTTTGATCTTTGAATAAACTCTGATCGCCTCTTCAAAGATATAATTGCCGAATAAATTCTCATCTATCACGAGCTGTTCTAAGCCGCTCGGAGTTTGAACATAAATTCTAATGCCTTCATCATTTACGTAGGAATTTAAGATATTGAATCCTTCGCTTTCTAAGCGGGATTTTAAAATTTCAAATAACTCCTCGTAGCCAAGGCTTCGCGCTTCGTCGTTTTCTATCAAAAATCTGATCGCGCTAAGCACGCTGAAACGCTTTTTAAGCTCGTTCAGAAGCGAGCGATAATTTGAAACGATTTTTAGATAATCAATCAAATCCTCGTTGCCGATGCCTTCAAACTCGCCCATATCAATGCCAGTTTCGATCAAAAACTCACTCAGCGCTTTTTCGTCTTTTAGATAAATTTCTTTTTTACCCTTTTTATATCTAAAAAGCGGCGGCTGTGCTAAATAAACATAGCCGTTTTCCACGATAGGGCGCAAAAATCTAAAGAAAAATGTTAGAAGTAGCGTCTGGATGTGGCTACCGTCAACGTCCGCATCAGTCATAATGATGATTTTGTGATAGCGAAGCTTCTCTTCGTTAAATTCCTCACCGATACCACAACCAAAGGCCGTGATCATATTTTTAATCTCTTCGGATTGTAAAATTCTATCCAGGCGCGCCTTTTCTACGTTTAAAATTTTACCTCTAAGCGGCAGGATCGCTTGAAACACGCGGTCTCTTCCCTGCTTCGCCGAACCGCCCGCGCTATCGCCCTCGACTAGATAAATTTCGCTAATACTCGCATCCTTACTCTGGCAATCGGCTAGCTTTCCGGGAAGGGTTCCGACGGAATTTATATTGTCTTTTTTGCGCGTTAGATCACGTGCTTTCTTCGCCGCTTCGCGACCGCGCGCGGCTAAAAGAGCCTTATTCATAATGGCGCGCGCTTCGATCGGATTTTCTTCAAAATATTTGCTAAGCACCTCAAACGCCATCTTTTGCACGATCGGCTTAACGTAGCTGGAGCCCAGCTTACCTTTAGTCTGTCCCTCAAACTGCGGTTCGGGAACCTTTACGCTAATTACCGCAATAAGTCCCTCGCGAACGTCGTCGCCGGTGATCTTCGTGTCCTTTTCGCGCGCAGCCGCATTTGCCGCGACATAATTTGTTATCGCGCGCGTAAGACCCGCTCTAAAACCCGCCTCGTGCGTACCGCCGTCCGGAGTTTTGATATTATTTACGAAGCTTAATAAATTCTCGCTATACGTTTCGTTATACATAAGCGCAAAATCCACCATAACATCTTCCGCGCCGTCGCTAAACGACACGGCTTTGGATATAGCAGGCGCTTTATTCATATCATTTACGAAGCTTTCCAAACCGCCTTCGAAGTGAAAGTGCTCGTCTCTGCCAGTACGGTTATCTTTAAAATTTATCGTAATTTTTGGATTTAGATACGCAAGCTCGCGAAATCTTTTTGATAAAATTTTATCGTCAAATTCTAAAATTTCAAAAATTTCATCATCCGGCCAAAATTCGATCGTAGTGCCCGTGCGATTAGTAGTTTTTATCTTTTCAAGCTCGGTAGTAGGAATTCCTTTGGCAAATTCTTGTCTATAAATATTTCCGTCACGTTTGATCGTAGCAACGAGCTTTTTTGAAAGCGCGTTTACGACGCTAACGCCCACGCCGTGCAAGCCGCCGGAGACTTTATAAGTGTCTTTGTCAAATTTACCGCCTGCGTGAAGTACCGTAAGAACCACCGTCGCGGCAGGAATTTTTTCAGTCGGATGTATATCCACTGGGATTCCACGACCGTTATCACTAACGATACAACTTCCTTCGCTAGTGATCTCGACATCGATCGTGTCGCAGTAACCTGCCATCGCCTCGTCAATCGAATTATCAACTACCTCGTAGATCATATGGTGAAGTCCGCCAATATTGGTGTCTCCGATATACATTCCAGGGCGCTTTCTAACAGCCTCAAGACCCTTTAAAACTTTAATATTACTAGCGCCGTAATTTTGCTTCATAATTTTCCTTTAAATATTATTTATCGGCATGACGACCGTTTTTAAACCATCCGCGCTGAGCACGAACGCCGTATCGGAGCTATTAAAATTTAGCTCAAAAATTTCACTCTCGATGCTGCTTAAAAAATCAAGCAAGAAGCGATTTTTCACGCCGAAGACTATCTCGCTGTTTATATCAATCGCCGCTTCAATTTCGGTCTTTGCCTCGGAATTATCCTCGTTGATGCTCTCAAAAATCATTCCGTCCTTCTTAATGGTAACCTTCATCTCCTCGCACATCGCGTTTATCGCTCGCACGCCGCTTACCATCTTATCGCGCGGAATTAAAATTTTATATGCCGTATCGTTTGGGATCACACGCTCGTAGTTTGGAAATTTGCCGTTTATAAGCTTCGTAAAAAACTCAAAATTCTCGCTCACAGCTAGCAGCACGTTTTCGTCGTAGTAAATTTTAATCTTGTCCGAAAATAGCTTTTGAATTTCGCCTATCGCCTTTTTAGGGATTAAAATTTTAGTATCTAGCTCGCCCGCTTTTGATTGAGTGATCAGCTTATAAACGCTAAGTCGCTTAGTATCGGTTCCGACTAAATTTAAAAATCCCTCTTTTACGTCGATCAAAGCTCCGTTTAGCTCATATTTTGGATTGTTCGTATCGATCGACGGATATATTTTTTTAAGGCTTCTACCTAAAATTCCAGCATTTACGTCAAAGCTGTTTTTACCATCTATTGTAGGAAAGCTCGGAAAATCCCTCGTCTCAAACATCGGAAGCTTGTACTTAGATTTTTTTTGCTTTACGAAGAGCGCTCCGTTAACGGTTTCTAAAGTAACGCTATCGTCGCTTAAGCCTTTGATAACGCTAAGGAGTTTGCCTCCGTTTGCCGTAGCTTCTCCTTCCATTTCTATTGAGACATTTTGTAGATTATAGCTAAGGCCTATTTCGTGATCGGTAGCTTTTATACTAAAAATTCCATCTTTTGCACTCATTAAAAGATGCGAAGTTATCGAGCTTAGATCTTTTTTATCAAGATAGGAGCCAGTATTTGAAACTATCTCTTCTAGAAGTTTTTTAGTGATTAACACTTTCATATTTTTATCCTTTTAAATTTTTATCGTTGTAGTAGTTGGTAAGTGGTTTTTGTGAAAAACTTATCCTAAAGCTTGTCTTTAGGTAGTTTACCCAGTGAGTAAGTAGCTTTGTTTTATTCACTTTCATTCAACCTTTTTGCTTTATTTTCATAAAGTCTAAATTTCATTCTTATCCTTTTTGGTTATTTTGTTTTTTAACTCTTCGATCTTTATCTTTAACATCTCGTCGGTTTGAATGAGCTCGTTGATTTTTTTGATATTTTTGCTGATGGCGCTGTGATCTTTTAGATTAAAAAATGCGGCGATTTTAGGCATTGAGTTTTGAGTTAACTGTTTGGTTAGATATATGCAAATTTGGCGCGCTTCGACAACGTTTTTAGCTCGCGTTTTGCTTTTTAGCTCGCTAGGTTTTACGTTTAGCTCTTTTGAAATGACTTCGATGACGTGCTCTAGGCTCACGCTTGAATATTTTTGATGGATCTGATCTTGAAGCGTACTTTTGGTAAATTCTAGCGTGATTTTCGTGCGAAGTATTGACGAGTAAGCGTTTAGCTTGTTGATCGCGCCCTCGATCTCGCGGATATTATCGCCCATATTTGCAGCAATATATTCTACGACGTCGTGTGGGATTCTAACGCGGTTTTCCTCACTTTTTTTATTGATAATAGCAATTTTAGTTTCTAGATCCGGCGGGGTTATGTTTGCTATTATGCCGCTTTCAAATCGCGTTGTGAGGCGACTTTCAAAGCCTTTTAGGAATTTTGGTGGCAGGTCGTTGGTAAGGACGATTTGGCAGTTTTTGTCTTTCAGCTCGTTAAACGTATAAAAAAGTTCCTCCTGAGCCTTATCGCGTCCGATTAAAAACTGAATGTCGTCGATGAGCAAAACGTCGCAGTTACGGTATTTTTGTTTAAATTTATCGATCGAGTTGTTTTTAAGGTTAAAGACGAAATCATTAGCAAACTGCTCGCTGGTAACGCAGATGACGGTCTTTCCTTTTTTAATGCAGTAATTTCCGATCGATTGAAGGAGGTGAGTTTTTCCTAGCCCGCTAGGTCCGTAGATAAAAAGCGGATTAAAACGGATTCCGGGCTCTTTTGCGACCGTGATAGAGCACTCAAAAGCAAATTTATTTGAATCGCCGATGATGAAATTTTCGAAGTTATAATTTTCGCTTAGAATCGTGCTCTTAGGCTTTTCGGAGATGATTTTTACCTTTTCTTTCGGTGAAATTTTAGCTTTTGAGGTGATTTTGACGATCACGTCGTTAAGCCCGAACTGTTTTTTGATAAGTTCTTTTATTTTAGTGCCGTATTTTGTCTGGGCATATTTGGCGATAAACTCGTTAGTTGCGTTGTAGATGAAAAATTCCGGTGTCGAGTTTTTATCGTTGAATTTCAAATTTTTAATGTATCTAGAGTATTCGGTAGGTAAAATTTCCTTCTCTAAATTTGATAAAATTTCTTGTGCTTGCGACGTCGCCATTGAATTCCCTTATAAATTAAGCCGCTATTTTAGCTAAATTTCACTAAATTTGCGGTAAATTTCAGTTTATTCACTGGTGATTAAACTGTGAATAAGTGTGAAAGGTGGTTATGAAAATTTTAGGAATCGATCCGGGAACTAGAAATTTAGGTTATGCGATTTTGGAAAAAGATGTGAATAAAATCACCCTCATAGAGGCGGGATTAGTGAAAATGAAAGCCGAAAACGTGCAATTTCAAATGACGCAGATGAATGAGGCGATCGATCAAATTTTTAGCGCTCATAAGATTGATGAGGTCGCGATAGAATCGATGTTTTATGCCTATAATCCGCAGTCTGTTTTAAAGCTCGCTCAGTTTCGCGGCGCACTGGCTCTTAAAATTTTACAAATTTTTGGAAATTTTGCCGAATATACGCCGCTTCAGGTAAAAAAATCCGTCACGGGCAAAGCAAAGGCGGCGAAGGAGCAAGTTGCGTTCATGGTGAAGCGGATTTTGGGGATTAATAAGGAGATCAAACCGCTTGATATTACGGATGCTATAGCTATCGCGCTTACGCATGCAAATGTTATGCGCTTAGCGCCTAAATAGGAGGATTTATATGAAAATCGCTATTTTGCAAATGGACGTGAAAATGGCTCAAAATTTTGCAGATTGTGAGCAAAATTTTATCCGCGCGCGCGGGCTGATCGATCGCGCGTTAAAAAGAGGCGCGGACGTAGCGGTGCTGCCGGAGGCCTTTAACACGGGCTTTTGCGTACAAAATTTCAAGCGCTTAGCCGACGCGGGAGCTGCGCGAACGAAGGGATTTTTAAGCGAAATTTCGCAAAACTGCGGCGCTGTTTTAATAGGCGGATCGATAAGCTCCGAGCGAGATAAAATTTATAATTCCGCTTTCGTCTATCAAGACGGAGCCGAAATTTTACGCTACGACAAGATCCACGCCTTTTCGCTCGCTCGCGAAAACGAGATCGTAAGCGGCGGTGATAAGCTGGGTATTTGCGAGATTAAATTTAAAAATAGCGCGGTTAAAATCGGCGTCGTGATCTGCTATGACCTGCGCTTCGGTGAAATTTTTCGCGCCTTAGCGCTTCGCGGCGCGCAGGTGGTTTTTGTGATAGCGCAGTTTGTGCAGAGCCGCATAGAGCATTTTATCACGCTCGCTAAGGCCCGCGCGATCGAGAATCAAATTTTTATCTGCGCGGTAAACGGCTGCGGCGATACGGGGCAGGGCGAGAGTTTCGGCGGAAATTCCATGCTGATCGGTCCCGGCGGGGAGATCGTCGCGCGCCTGGGGAAAAAAGAGGTCGTGAAGATTGCTCGGGCGGATTTAGATGAAATTTTAAAATTTCGCGCTAAAATGGATATTTTAAAAGATATGAAACCTGAAATTTATAAGGAGTTTTGATGAAAACTTTAGTATTTGTGATCGATATGCTAAACGGCTTCGTAAAATTCGGTGCGATGGCCGATTCCAGCATAGCAAAGATCGCTCCTGCGGTGATTAGGCAGATAGAGGCGGCGAAAAACGTGCATTTCATCTGCGACGCTCACGCCGAGCGTGATTTGGAGATGAAGCGCTATCCGATCCACTGTCTAGTTGGCTCGCCCGAAGCGGAGGTGATCGAGGAGCTCGCGCCTTACGTAAGCGAGCAAAACGTCACTTTTAAGCGCAGCACGAACGGCTTTCATAATTTGGATAAGAAAATTCTGGACGGCTTCGATCGCTTTGTGATTATGGGCTGTTGCACCGATATCTGCGTGATGCAGTTTGCGCTTAGCCTGCGCACCTATCTCAACGAAACTGGCGAGGATAAGGACGTTATCGTTCCGCGAGGTGCGGTAGCTACCTACGATGCGCCGAACCATGAGCGTGGCTACTACGATGAATGCGCGCTAAACTTAATGCAAAATGCGGGAATTTTGGTAATTTAAGCTGCGCTTGGATCAGACAGAATTTTAAGTTAAATTTTATAGCGTATAAATTTAAAATTTAGAGTCGCTCTTAAAATTTTGGAATTTTTTGAGCGGTAGAATTTTGAAATTTTGTGTTGTTCGTAGAATTTTAAGACTCTAACCCTTTACGGATTTTAGCTTTGTTTTACCGCGACTGCTTTTGCGACGAAAAATCCAACTACCCCGGAAATTATCGAGCCTAAAAATACCGCGAGCTTGTCTGTGTAATGATACATATCGCTGCCGCCGTATGCGAGGCCATCGACGAAAAGCGCCATCGTAAAGCCGATACCACAGATAATTGCCACGGCGTAAAGCTGTGGCCAGCCTGCGTTTTCGGGCATGTAGGCGATTTTGGCTTTGATTAAGATCCAGCTGAAGGCAAAAATTCCGATCTGTTTACCGAAAAATAGCCCGAGCATGATGCCCATCGGCACCGGGCCGAAAAGGAAGCTAGGACTGATGCCTGCTAGCGAAACGCCTGCGTTTGTAAAGGCAAAGATCGGCAAGATGAAGAAATTTACGGGGTAGGCTAGTCCGTGCTCCATATCCTTTAGCATAGAACCCGAGCGGGTCTTAAGCGGGATGCAAAAGCCCGCAAGCACTCCCGCGATAGTCGCGTGGATACCGGAGTTTAGTACCATCACCCACAGCATCACGGCCACGATGATAAACGGAAGCTTTTTATCAACGCCAAGTCTGCTCATCACTAGCATTATTGCGACACAGGCAGCCGCGCCGCCTAGATAGATTGCGTTTATGGTAGAGGAATAAAACAAAGCGATGATTAAAATTGCACACAGATCGTCCATTATCGCAAGCGTCAAAACAAAAATTTTAAGGCTCGCGGGGATTTTTTTGCCTAAAAGTGCCATCACGCCCACGGCAAAGGCGATATCGGTCGCCGTTGGGATCGCCCAGCCCTTCATCGCGACGGCATCGTCCCAGTTGATGATCGAAAATATGATCGCAGGCATCATTACTCCGCCCAGAGCTGCGAAGCTAGGAAGTAAAATTTGAGAGAAATGGTGCAGCTGTCCTTCTATTTTTTCGCGCTTGAGCTCAAGTCCGATGGCAAAGAAAAATATCGCCATAAGCACGTCGTTTACCAAAAAATGCATCGATTCGTCAAGTTTCGCAGAACCCACACCTATGGTAAAACTCAAATGCAAAAACGCTTCGTAATATTTCGATAAAAATTCTACGTTTTGAGCTATGATCGCAAAAACTGCGGATAGAAGTAATATAACGCCGGCGCTACTTTCGCTTGATAAAATTTTCTTAATGATATGTTGCACATGCTTCCTTTAAAAATTTTGCCTTAATTTTATGCAAATTTTAATTAAATTTTTATCAAAACGGGCTAGTTGCTCGGTAAATTCGGCATTATTAGCATTGCATAAAGTATTATAAACATTATGATCGTAGGGCCTTCGTTGATCGCACGGAAGTATTTTCCGCTCCTGTGACACTCGTTTTTTTCAAATTTATACATATAATAATACAGCCACAAATGATAACAGATTAGCAAAACTCCGGCTAGTAATTTTATATGAAAATATCCCATTTTCATAAGCCCCGGATTTAAAATGATAAGCATCACGCCGCTAAAAACCGTCACCGCCATTGCTATCCAGCCGATCGCGTGATACAGCATCCGCTCCATCTTTTTAACGACCTTTACGAAATCCGGCTTGTCTAAATTTTCAGCGTGATATACATACAGACGTGGCATGTAAAACAGCATCGCCATCCATGAAATAAAGCCCGCAAAATGGATAAATTTAAACCAATAGTAACTCATTTTAGCCTCCTTAATCTCTCATTAAAATTTCTTTTCGCGCTTCGAATTCCTCTTTGGAAATCGCGCCTTTTTGATACAGCTCATAAAGTGCATCGACTTTTTTTAGACGTCCTTCGTAGTCGTCCTCCTCCGTCTCGCTTGCAAAAGCATTTAAATCTTCCACCCAAATTCCTACGAAAAATATATCTAGCAAAATCCAAATTCCCCAAATCGCCCAAAACAAAAAGCCCACTAAAAACCATAGTGTAAAACTTCCCAGCCAAAATAGCGCGATTTGAGCAAATCCGCTGATAAATTTGCCGCAATAAATTCTATGCAGTCCGCCGCCGATCGGCATAGCTGCGATCCACGAAAACGCACCTAAAAACCAAAGCGCGTAAGCGATATAATTATTTCTCTTCATTTTTCTCCTTTTTTGCGGTGTGTAAGCCCTGAAAAATAAAAATCACGACGGCCAGATCTATCATCACGTCGGCGAAATTAAACACCGCAAACTCAAACCACTTATGCCACGCGACATAATCCACAACGCCGCCGCGAATAAAGCGATCGAGCAAATTTGAACAACCTCCCGCGAGCATCAGCGCAAACGGCATCCAATGCTCGCAAAAAAGCTTTTTATGACAAAATACATACGCCGCAAGTACTGAGATCAGCGCGATCTGGATAAATTTTAAATTTTCGCCCAAAAACGCAAACATCGAAAACGCAACGCCGCGGTTAAGCGTAAGCTCTAGCGAAAAAAACTCTCCCTGCCATGAAAAGCCGTTTAAAAACAGAAGTTTTATCGCTTGATCGATCGCAAAGATCACCGCAAAAAGTAGGATAAATTTAATACAGGTCTTAGCCATCTCGCAGCCTAAATTTAAATATGTAAAGCCTGCATTTTTTGTCCGCGCCTTTTGTACCGAGCCATGAGCTTGTCGCGCCGTAAAATTTCACCGCAACGCTACTCATTTAGGGCTTTGGCAAAAAATTTCTCGACCTCGTCCATTCGCTTTTGCAGCAGCTTTTCGTTTTTGCCCTCGATTAAGAGGCGGATAACGTTTTCGGTGCCGGAGTAGCGAAAGAGCGAGCGGATCTTGTCCGCTTTAAGGCTTGCTTCAAGCTCCTTTAGCCCTTTTAATTTTTCAAGCGGTTTTTTATCCGAAATTTTTAAATTCTTTAAAATTTGTGGATAGGGCTTAATCATCCCCGAAAATTCGCTTGCCTTCTTTTTCATATCCAACATGCAAGCGGCGAATTGTAGCGCGCTTGCGATGCCGTCGCCCGTTTTGGCGTAATCGCCAAAGATTACGTGCCCGCTCTGCTCGCCGCCGAAATTTGCGCCTAGCTCGTGCATCGTCTCAAGTACGAATTTATCGCCTACATTGCAGCGATGAAGCGCGATGTCGTGTTTAGCTAAAAAATCCTCCAGCGCAGAATTACTCATCACTGTGGCTACCATTTTATTGCCTGCTAAGCGATTTTTTCCTTTCAAATAGACTGCTAAAATTCCAAGTAGCGCGTCGCCGTGGATGATCTCGCCGTTTTCGTCCACGACTACGAGCCTATCGGCATCCCCGTCGAAAGCAAAGCCGACGTCGGCGCGTAATCTTTTGACCTCCGAGGCTAAATTTTGCGGGCTTAGTGCGCCGCAAGCATCATTAATATTTTTGCCGTTAGGTTCGTCGCCGATGACGATAGTTTCGGCTCCCAGCTCGTTAAATACCGTAGGCGCGACCCTGTAGCTTGCTCCGTTTGCGCAATCAAGTACCACGCGAAGCCCGTGCAGTGTCTTTTGCTTCGGAAAGGAATTTTTAATATGCACGATGTATCTGCCGATGACGTCGTCCACGCGCTTTGCGGCGCCGATTTGCATCATTTTGGTGCGCGCCTCGGCGATTAGATCGTCACTGAAATAAATTTTTTCGATCTGTGCTTCCTCTTTTTCGTCGAGTTTAAAGCCCTCGCTGTTGAAAAATTTAATGCCGTTGTCGTAGTATGGATTGTGGCTCGCGCTTATCATGATGCCTGCATCGCAGCGCATATCCTCCGTAAGAAAGGCAATCGCAGGAGTAGGCATCGGACCGATCTGGCGGACGTTGTAGCCTACCGAGGTAAGGCCCGCAACTATCGCTGTTTCTATCATATAGCCGCTTCTGCGGGTATCTTTGCCGACTAAAATCATATTCGTAACGGAATTTTTCCTAAAATAAATTCCCGCTGCCATCGCTACGCGCATCGCAAGCTCGGCGGTTAGAAATTCTCCCGCTTTGCCTCGTACACCGTCCGTTCCGAAAAGTTTCATTATCAAATCCTTGTATAAAAATCATGAAATTCTACCAGAAAAAGTTTAATCTTAATAAATTTAAACTATATTTAAATTTTACTTAAATTAAGCGTCGATTAAATATTTTTTACGTATAATCGCAGGTTCAAATTTAACCGAAAAGGAACGTTATGGCAAATCACAAATCCGCCGAAAAACGCGCGAGACAAACCATAAAAAGAACGGAGCGAAATAGATTTTATCGCACCAGAGTAAAAAATATCACAAAAGCCGTAAGAGAGGCGGTCGAGAGCAAGGATCTAGACGCAGCGACTCAGGCTCTAAAAACGGCTAATGAAAGCTTTCACAGCTTCGTAAGCAGGGGCTTTTTGAAAAAACGGACCGCGAGCAGAAAAGTAAGCCGCCTAGCCAAACTCGTAAATTCTTTAAAAACCGCCGCGTAAGCGCCCCTTACGCATAAAATTTAAATGCTAGCCGATAAACTAAAGCCTTTTTTGGATCGCTACGACGAGCTTTCGCGCATGCTTAGCGATCCCGCAGTTACCGCAGATATCGCTAATATGACGGCGCTATCTAAGGAGCAGCGCAATATCGAGCCGATCAAAGAGGCGGCTAGCGAGTATCTTAAAATTTTAAATCAGATCGAAGAGAACAAAGCTCTGCTAAGCGATGCCGATCTCGGCGAGCTAGCCAAAGAGGAGCTTAAAAGCTTAGAGAGCGAAAAGCCGCAGCTCGAAGAAAAAATCAAAATTTTACTGCTTCCGAAAGACCCAAACGACGATAAAAATATCTTTCTTGAGATTCGCGCCGGTACGGGCGGTGACGAAGCGGCGCTGTTTGCGGGCGATCTACTCGGCGCGTATCTGCGCTACGCCGATCTTCGCGGCTATAAATGCGAGATCGTAAGCACTAGCGAAGGCAGCGTCGGCGGCTACAAAGAAGCGATCTTGCTCGTAAAGGGCGCGGGAGCGTATTCGCGGCTGAAATTTGAAGGTGGCACTCACCGCGTGCAGCGCGTCCCCGAAACGGAGAGTCAGGGCAGGGTGCATACCTCCGCGATCACCGTCGCCGTCATGCCCGAGATCGAGGATAGCGAGATACAGATCAATCCGAACGATCTTCGCATCGACGTTATGCGCAGCTCCGGCCACGGCGGGCAGTCCGTAAATACCACCGATAGCGCCGTTCGTATCACTCACATCCCGACTGGTTTAGTCGTCACCAACCAAGACGGCAAGGACCAGCACAAAAACAAAGAGGCGGCGATGAAGGTGCTAAAGGCGCGCCTTTACGATATGCAGGAGCAGGAGCGCTTAGATAAAGAGCGCAAAGATCGCAAGGATCAGGTAGGCACCGGCGACCGCTCGGGGCGGATCCGCACCTACAACTATCCGCAAAACCGCATCAGTGACCACCGCATAAATTTAACTCTCTACCGCCTGGATGCGATCATGGCTGGCGGTTTGTTCGACGAGATCATCGATCCGCTCATAGCGCACTCTCAAGCCGAAGCGATCGCAAACGCGGGCTATTAAGCCTTTTAAAATTTTAATTTCAATCCCTATATTTTCAAAATTTTGCTGCGATTATGCTGCAAATTTTACTTTAAATTTAAACGTGAGCTTTCGGAGCAATGTATTTAATGGCTTTCGCCTCGGTAAATTCACTTAAATTTCATCGCAGCCCCCGCTTGAAATTCCGCCTTTTTAAATTCTATCGCTGCGCCGTCTAGCGTTTTAAATTTCTCTGTTTTTTTTAAAATGCGCGCCTCAAATACCGCTTTAAAATTTACGCAGACGTGAGCGAGCGAGGAGTCGCCGCGATAAATTTAAAGTCAAATTTTATTTCTAGCCATCTTTTAATTTGTTTCTTATCTTTGATGTATTAAAATCCCGCTCCGTTTCATTCGTAAATTTAAAACGTATCTTAAAAACAAGGAAAGCCGATGAGCGAAAGAAATTTACAAATTTTAGGTTAGGCGGGCACATGCCTGTCGGTCATCATGTACGTGTCCTACGTGCCGAACATAATGGCGAATTTAGACGGCAACAAGGTCCCGTTTCTCCAGCCACTTGCAGCTGCGATAAACTGCACGATATGGGTCAGCTACGGTCTTTTAAAGTCTAAAAAGGACTATCCGCTCGCCGCGGCGAATTTCCCGGGGATCATCTTTGGGCTGCTAACTGCAATAACGGCGCTTTAAACCGCCTTTAGTGGCTTAATAAATTTCAAAATCGCCCGCGCCGCACCTTGTCTGCCGCGTCCGCAACGCTTTTTAGTCGCCTACTACGCTGCAACTACTCGATCGCTGTCAGCTGAGCCTGAGCTAGCTTACCACAAGCGCGCCCGCACCTCACATATCCATTACGACGCGGCTTTAAATTTCACAAAATCGTCCGTGCCGAATTCAAGTCTGTCGAATTTAAATAACTTTTATACAAAATTTGATAAGCTTATTTTGATTAAAATTTTATCTTTAAAAGGACGAAAAATGAAAAAGGTCATCACTTGCGTCGATCAAAATGCGCTTGCCCCAGCGGTTAGAGATTACGGAATTTACGTCGCTAAAACCTTGGGTGCCGAGCTCGTGTTTATTCACGTGGTTGAAATCCCAGAGCTTGGCGAGAATTTTTATGGGCTAGCCGCAGGCGGAATCGTCCTAGGAGAGAATGATATCCTTGCAAATAGCTACGGAAGTCCCACACTAGGCGGCGTGGATGCGGAGAAAGACCACGAAGAAGCCGAAGCGATGCTGGATGAATATATCTGCGCCGCGACTGCTGCGGGCGTAAAGGCGAGTAAGATCATCAAAGATGGCGATTTTATCGACGTTATCGCTGAGTACAAGGACGAAGCTGAAATTTTTGTACTCGGTATCAAGGGCTCAAATAACGAGGACGTAGGCTTTAACGCAAGCGTGCTGATAAAGGAGCTTCACGTGCCGTCGCTGCTCGTGAATAAGGAATTTTCACCGATTAACTCCGTGCTCATTGCGTTTGACGGCACTGACGCGGCGAAACGCACGCTTGAGTTTATAAAGAGTTCAAAGCTTCTTGCGAGCGCACATAAACATGTCTTGCACATCAATCTCGATGCCACAGAGGGCGAGCGGACGCTGGATCTGGCGCGAGAAATTTTAGGCACTCAAAACGCCACTTTCAAATATATCCAAGCGGAAGTGCCCGCCGATGAGATCATCAAATATCGCCGCGCCAATAACCTCGATCTGATCGCTACTGGCGCCTTTACGAAGGGATTTTTCAAAAAGCTCTTTTTAGGCAGCGTCTCCGAGGATATCTTGCACAATGCGCTTGTACCGGTGCTAGTGCTATCATAATCGCAAGACTAAACGCCGATAAACGTTAAATTCCGTCGCTTACGTTATTTTAAAGCGGCGGAATTTTAGAATTTTAAATTTTTAAATCCTTCGTTTTTCAAATTTATATACTTTTTAAAATTTATATAAATTTTGCTTAATAATTCGTCAATAGATCTTATTAAATTCCGTTAAATTAGTAATTGCATATAAAATTTTATGATTTAATTTATTAAAAATTTTATTACTATTTAAAAAGAATTGTAAGATAATCCCGCCAGTAAATTGATATAGATTATAAAATCTAAAAAGGATTTTTATGAAAAAGGGTAGAATTTTACTTTCTTTTGCGCTACTTTGCTCGCCGTTTTGGCTTACTGCGGCGCAAAATAGCGACGCTTCTCAAAACTCGTCCGCCGCAAGCTCCACCTCTAAAATTTCGTCGTCGCAAAGCTCGCGTCAAGACGCTGCATCGCGGAGTTCCACGCTGCTTTCTTCAAATTTAGCCTCTAATAGCGCGGCTCCGCAAAGCGGTAGCACGGAAAATTCTACGCTGCAGAGCTCAGACGACGATAATCTCGGTACCATAAACGTCACGGGCAAGGCCGATCTGTCCACTACTGAGGGTACGGGCTCTTATACGACGGGCAATATGAGCACTGCGACGGGGCTAAATTTAAGCATAAGAGAAACGCCGCAATCCATAAGCGTCATCTCCAATCAGCTTTTAAAAGATCTGAGCCTGCACAACGCCGAAGAGGCTCTTTCAAAATACGCAACCGGCATTTCGCTAAATAACGACGCAGGCGGCAATCGCATCGTCTCGCGCGGCTTTTACGATAATATCCAAGAAGACGGCATCGCAAGCTCGGTTTCTAGCTCTGTGTTCGGGCCTCTTGGCTCATCGAAGGAATTTACCGATTTGGAATTCTACGATCGCGTCGAGGTTCTGCGCGGCGTAGCGGGTCTTACGCAAAGCAACGGCGAGGCCGGCGGTACGATAAATTTAATCTAAAAGCGTCCGAGCGATCAGTTCGGCTTTAACGCAAGTCTAAGCGGCGGTAGCTGGGATAATTATCACGGCATGATCGACGTAACGGACGCGGTAAATCAAAGCGGTACGGCACGCGCGCGGCTGATCGGAATTTTAAGTAAAACGGACTCGTTTAAGGACTATCCGCGCAACGGCTATCGCGAAGGTGTCGGCGTTTCGACGGAATTTGACGTGGCCGATAAGACGCTTCTTAGCGCGGGATTTTTGTGGCAAAAAACCGTCGGCGTCTATGATATTTACGGCGTGTCCGTTTTAGACAATCATGGAAATTTACTGAATTTACCGCGCAGAAGTTACTTCGGCTCGGATTGGGACAGAAGCGAATATAAAAAATTTAACGCCTACAGCGAACTTTCGCACGAATTTAGCGATGATCTGAAAGCCTATGCGAGGCTCAATTATACCGATAGCGACAGCATGTTAAAATTCGGAGCGTTCGGCGGGGCAGATCCTTACAACGGCAGCTCGTCGCATACGGTGCAATATAGGATTTATGATAACGACTCCAAAGAGGTCGGGTTTCAAACGGGGCTAGACGGCAAATTCGAAGCATTCGGGCAGAAGCACGACTTTTTCTTAAACGGCTCGCTTAGCAACGAAAAGCTTAATTGGCGCGAGACTAGGACGAGAGATTCGTCTTTGGCGTCGCTGGGGATGAATATTTATAATTGGGACCGCTCAAGGATCGCTCAGCCTGATTGGAGCAGTGCCGCTACATTTAAAGACAGAAGCTCCACTACCATAAAGCAGCGCGCGATCTCGCTCGGGACTAGATTAAACTTAACTGACGATTTTCACTTTTTGCTCGGCGGGCGCTTTTCGAAGGTAACCTACAGCAGGTATTATTATAATATTTTGCGCGGTACGGCTTCGCATAGCGCAAGCCCGAGCAAATCGGATTTCTCGCCGTATGCGGGAGTGGTCTGGGATTTTGCGGATAATTTTTCGTGGTACGCAAGCTATGCCGAAATTTTTAAGCCGCAAGCTGCGCGCGACAAGGACGGTAAAATTTTAGATCCCGTAGTCGGCTATAATTTAGAAACCGGCGTGAAGGGAGAATTTTTTGACGGCGCGCTTAATACGAATGTCGCGCTATTTCAGATCATTCAGAAAAATAGGGCGATGAGCGATCCTCTTAATACGAACTATTCCATCGCCGAGGGCAAGGTGCGAAGCCGCGGCGTGGATGCCGAGGTGCAAGGCTCGCTCACGGATGATTGGAAATTGTTCGCAGGATATACTTTCAACCGCAGCGTCTATTTAAAGACGGAAAGAACCTCTGCAGCGGTCGATTATAGCAAGGGCGCAAACGCCAAACGCTACATTCCGAAGCATCTGTTTAAGCTCTATACGAACTATGAAATTCCGCTCGGCGAAAATCGTAAGATCGCTTTGGGTACGGGCGTGCGCTATCAGAGCAAAACCGCTTCGATATATCGCGAAAACGTTGCGTATTACGCCGCGCCGCAGAAGGCTTACGCGCTGTGGGACGCGAACGTCGGCTATCATTTCGACAAGCACTTTAGCGTAAATTTTGCGGTCAAAAACATCACGGATAAGAAGTATTTTCAAAATACGCAAAATCGCGTCGCGGGACATAACAACTACTATGGCGAGCCGCGGAATTTTATGTTGACGCTAAATTATACGTATTGAGCGCGGATGGAATTTTGCGCTTATGCGAACTCGGATAAACTCCCTCAAACGCGGTCTTGGATAAATTCCGCGCTTTATAAGAGCGCGGGTGAGGCGGGCGCAGAGGCGAGAGGCTAGGCTTTGTCGCAAGTAGCACGTGGCAAGGCGGGTAAAATTTGAACGAAGCCGAGGGATTAAAATTTAACTTGCGATTTGGTTGATTAGCGATTGATTAGTGCGGGCGATCCGGGCGATCGCGGGCAGGGGCGATAAATTTAATTTCGCGAAATTCCAAGCGAATTAAACGCGCAGACTTGCGAGCATAAAATCCGCTCGCGAGCCTGCCGGATCAAATTTAATCCCGCGGAATTTCGCTGCAACCGGCGCTAAATTTTAAAATTTAAAGAGAAAATTTGAAAACCCTAAAGCAATTTTTTGAAATTCTACGTCCGCACTGGTTCGGCAAGGGTGCGGCGAAGCTGTGGGCGCTGCTGCTCGCGCTTGGTTTTAGCCTCGCTATCATCAAAATCAGCGTGCTGATGAACGCGTGGGACAAGCGCTTTTACGACGCGCTAAGCGAGCTTAAAGGCGAGCTCATTCCCGCGCTCGTGGGCGAGTTTTTGCTCTACACTGCGCTCATCGTGCTTTTCATCGTCTGTGGCAGCTGGCTTCGCAAACTGCTCGTAATCGTCTGGCGCGAGCGGCTAAGCGCGATGATGGAGCGCAAATGGCTACATAACGCAAACTTCTACCGCACGAGCCTTGAGGGAAATTTCAGCGCTAGGGGCGGATCAAATTTAGAAAAACCTGGCGATGTAAATTTAGATGAAAATTTAAACGAGCGCGCAGAGTGTTCCGCAGCCGAGGCGGACAGCGCGGCTTTACATAAAGACGCAAAGGGGCTTGAAATTTTACCGAGCGCGGCGAAGCAAAATGCAGCAGGGCAAAGCGGCGCAAGCGAGAATGAAATTTCATCCAAAACTCGCGCAGATCGTGAAATTTCAAAAAGGGTCTCGAAGCTAGACAACCCCGATCAGCGTATCGCCGAGGACAGCTTGCTGCTCGTGCAAAAAAGCGTCGATCTCGTAAAATCACTCGTCTATAATCTCGCCAAACTCATCGCCTTCGTTGCGATCTTGTGGCAGGTCTCGAAGGTGCTGAAATTTGAAATTTTCGGCATGCACTTTGAGATCGAGGGCTTTTTGCTCTACGTAGCGCTCCTTTATACGCTGCTTTGCTCGCTGATTACGCATCTCATCGGACGTAGACTTAGGGGGCTAAATTTTGCCAAGCAGCGCGCCGAAGCCGACTACCGCTCGGATCTGTTGCTCGTGCGCGAAAACGCAGAAGCCTTGGCGTTTATGCGCGGAGAGGATGCCGAGCGCAGCCGCTTCCGCGCGAGTTTCGGCGAGATCATGAGAAATTGGCGCAGCATCATGAATACGGAATTTCGCCTCGAATGCTTTTCGGCAAGCTACCTAAAAATCACGAATTTAATCCCGATCTTTGCCTGCTTGCCGCTGTATTTGTCGCGCGCGATGAGCTTTGGCGACATGATGCAGGCGCGCTCGGCGTTTTACAGCGTGCAGGACGGATTTGCGTGGTTTATGGACTATTATAAGCAGATCATGGAGTGGGCGGCGAGCGTGCAGAGGATCTATGAGTTCATCTCGCGCATGGACGGCGAGAGCGCAAATCTGCGTGCTTGCGTCACACAAAGCGACGAAAATTCCGCTCGCTGCGAGGGCTTGTCGGTCTTCACGCCTGCGGGCGAGCCGCTGATCGAGGATCTACGCTTTGAGCTTGCGCCCGCGCAGTTTATAATGCTGCGAGGCAAGAGCGGTGCGGGTAAAAGCACGGCTCTGCGCTACGCGGCGGGGCTTTGGCGATACGGCCGCGGCGAGATCAACCTACCGCGCACGGG
>NZ_CALLWC010000055.1 GCF_938015785.1 uncultured Campylobacter sp.
GGTCAACAATATCCCTATGTTAAATGCCGATATTGTAACAGGTATATCTTTGATGCTCGGATTTATTGCATTCGGTATCAGTCTGGGATTTAAGACGATTCTTATAAGCCATATAACTTTTAATATTCCATATGTATTGCTTTCTGTAATGCCGAAGCTTAAGCAGACCGAGAGAGTTACATATGAGGCGGCTCTTGACCTTGGAGCTACGCCTCTTGCGGCATTTTTTAAGGTGGTATTTCCTGATATATTCCCGGGAATAATATCAGGATTTTTACTTGCCTTTACAATGTCACTTGATGATTTTATAATAACATATTTTATTAGAAATGTCAACATAATTTTTATTGTTCCATGTACCTTAATAACTAATGAAAATTTTGAAATTTTATAAATTTAAAAAGTCCATAAATTCCGGAAATTTTAAAATTTTGCAAATTTTGAAATTTTGTAAATTTTAAAACCCAGTAAATTTCGCCTTTTATAGGCTCGCCATCTCCTCGGCGCGTGCGAGAAGCTGCTTTGCGCCCTTTTCGATAAAAGCGCGCGCGAGCTCTGCGCCTACGTTTTGGTATTGCGATTTTTGCGCGACGATGCTTTGGCATATGCTCTCGCTGCCGTCGGGTAGGCCCACGATCGCGCTTATGTGGATATTTTCGCCGTCAAGGCGCGCGTTGATGCCGATCGGCACCTGGCAGCCGCCCTCTAAAACCCTGACAAAATCCCGCTCCACGGTCGTTTCGATGATCGCGCGCTCATCTTTTAAAAACTCTATCGCGCGCAGGATTTGCGGCTCGTCCACTGCCTCGATGCCTAGCGCTCCTTGCCCCATCGCAGGGATCATCTGCGAGACCTCAAAAGGTGCTACGTACTTTACTTCGGCGCGTAAATTTAGGCGGTTGATGCCCGCCATCGCTAAGATGATCGCGTCGAATTCTCCGTCTTTAAGCTTTCGCAAGCGAGTTTGGACGTTGCCGCGCAAGGAGATTATCTCTAAATCGGGGCGCATGCTAAGCAGCTGCATCTTGCGGCGAAGGCTCGTGGTACCGACTTTTGCGCCGCGGGGTAGCTCGCCGAATTCGGCGTATTTTTCGCTAATCATCGCATCGCGCACATCCTCGCGCGTGCAGATCGCCGCTAGCACGAGCCCCTGCGGAAACTCCACGGGCACGTCCTTTAGACTATGCACGGCGATGTGTGCTTCGCCGCGAAGCATGCTCTCCTCAAGCTCCTTTGTAAAAAGCCCCTTGCCGCCGATCTTTGCAAGCGGCGTGTCTAAAATTTTATCGCCTTTGGTTTTCATGCTTTTTAGCTGCGCTCGGATGCCATGCGCTTCAAGCAGCGATGCGATGTGCTCGCTCTGCCACAGCGCAAGCACGCTGCCGCGCGTAGCGATGATCAAATTTTTCATTTTTCCTCTCCTATGCTTTTTCGAATCTCGATTTCGTTCTCCTCGATCACCTCTACGTCGATTACGTCGTCGCTTGCGCGGCTGCGTCGCCAAAATTTTCGCTCTCTTTTTTCGGAATTTTCGCTGCTAGCGTTAAATTTAGGCACGTCGCTGGTGACGCAGTAAAATGACGCGGTGATTATGCAAACGCCTAAAATATCGCTGAAAATGCCAGGCGCAATGAGAAAGACGCCGCCTACTACGAAGCCCACGCCGCTTAAAATTTCTTTCGGTGAGATTTTCATTAGATTAAAAAAGCCCATCCACGAGCGGTTTGCTACGACGTAACCGCCTAAAATCGCGCTTATGACGATCTCTACTGCGTATGCCGCGAAGCCGTTTGCGCTTACGAAATAATAGGTCGTAAATGCTTCAATTATCAGATATGGAACGATCAAAAGCCTAAACATATTTTTCCTTGAATCATCACTTAAGCCGCGCCTTTTTAAAGACGCTAAAATTTAATCGCGGATTTTAGCAAATTCCGTCTGAATTTTTAATGTATCGCAAGAGTCCCTCGCAGCCGCGCTTGATATCTGTGTAGCAGCGCTCAAAATCGCGCGTGTAGTAGGGATCTGCGATTTGTAGGCGTCGGGGATGGGTTAAATTTGAACCGGCGTCTTTTAAATTTAAGTCGGTTTGTTTTAGTGCGCCTTTAAAATTTGGCGGATCGCAGTCTGTAAAATTTTCCCCTGCAAATTCCAAAAGAAATTTTACCTTAGCCATATCCTTGCCGCGAAAAATTTGCCCCAGCGAGCGCATATTTTCATCATCCATGCAAAGTATGAGATCGTAGCGCTCGTAGTCTGCGGGCGTGACCTGCACGGCGCGATGCGCTACGAGCGGTACCTTTTGCTCTTTTAGCACGCGCTGCGTTTCGTAATAGGGCAACGAGCCGATCTCGTCGGCGTGCGTCGCTGCAGAATCCACGCTCACGCGCGCACTTAGGCCGCTTTGATTAATGAAATTTTGCATCACGGACTGCGCCATCGGCGAGCGACAGATGTTGCCGTGACAGACGAAAAGTAGCCTCACACGCGCCTACTGCGTGATGATGTCGTAGTTTTTCGGGATTGTGGGCTTAAAGATCGCCTCATTCACCGGCGCGTTTTTGCGGACGTTGCTTAGATTGATGACGACTTTATTATCCATTTTGTCGGTGTAGCTGATTTTGCTCGGCAGATCACCCTTTAGCTCGATGAGATATTTCACGTCGTCGAAGCTCGCCTCATAAACGCCGTTTTTATTGGGCTTTGCGTTCGCTAAAATCGCCGTTAAATTTGGCGTTTCTTTGATATTCGTGACGATGGCCTGCTCGAGTTCGGGCTCGATTACGACGACCTTTGTGAAGCTAAAAAATATATTTTTTATCGTAGGGGTCTTGTAATGCCACACGGCGTGCTCTTTCGTGGCACTAAAATCGCCGCCGTAGCTGATTTTCGCATCGTCGCTCTGCACGGTTTGCGAAAAATTTGCGCTCAGAGTGTTGAATTCTATCCCACCTGCAAACGCAAAAACGCAGCTTGCCGCTAAAGAAATAAGAGTTTTTTTCATAAATTTTGCCTTTATTATTTGAAAATTTGCGCGTATTATAGCCGTTTTTCTAGGATTTAATTAAATAGAAACTAAAAATATGTTAATATGCGCGGTTAAAATTTTAAAACTAAGGTTCAAGATGTTTAAAAAGGTCATCCACGGGATTTTTGGTACTAAAAACGATAGGATCGTCAAACAATACGCCAAGCGCGCAGCGCAGATCAGTGCGCTCGAGGAAAACTACGCGTCGATGGACGATGCGGCGCTTAAGGCGGAATTTGAAGCGTTAAGAGCGCAAGTTCGCGCGGGCGAAAAGAGCACGGATGACGTGCTTAACGAAGTATTTGCTATCGTGCGAGAGGCTGGCAAAAGAGTACTAAATATGCGACACTTCGACGTTCAGCTGATAGGCGGTTTGGTGTTAAACGACGGCGCGATTGCTGAGATGAAAACGGGCGAAGGAAAGACCCTCGTAGCGACCTTGGCAGTAGTGCTAAATGCGATGGAGGGCAAGGGCGTGCATGTCGTGACCGTAAACGACTACTTAGCTAAGCGCGATGCCGCGCAAATGGGCGAGCTATATGAATTTTTAGGGCTTAGTACCGGTGTGATCGTAGGCGGAGAATACGATGACGCCAAGCGCAAGGCTGCATACGCGTGCGACATCACTTATGGCACAAACAACGAGTTTGGCTTTGACTACCTGCGCGATAATATGAAATTTAGCGCGGATGAAAAGGTGCAGCGTGGGCATCATTTCGTAATCGTCGATGAAGTAGATAGCATCCTGATCGACGAAGCTAGGACGCCACTTATCATTTCAGGTCCTACGAATCGCACTTTAGACGGCTACATCAAGGCAAACGAAGTAGCTCGCCAAATGATCCGCGGCGAGGCGCCAGCCGATCCGAAAGGCAAGGCGACGGGTGATTTTACCGTAGATGAGAAGAACCGCGCCGTTTTGATTACGGAGGCAGGAATTTCAAAAGCCGAGAAGCTTTTTGGCGTCGATAACCTCTATAGCCTTGAAAATGCCGTGCTTAGCCACTACCTTGATCAAGCACTTAAGGCAAATTATCTATTTGAAAAGGACGTACACTACGTCGTGCGCGACGGGCAGGTCGTAATCGTGGATGAATTTACGGGGCGCCTGAGCGAGGGTCGCAGATTTAGCGAAGGCTTGCATCAGGCGCTTGAGGCAAAAGAGGGCGTGCAGATCCAAGAAGAGAGCCAAACTCTTGCCGACATTACCTTTCAAAACTACTTCCGTCTTTACGAAAAACTCGCTGGTATGACGGGTACGGCACAGACGGAAGCAACGGAATTTTCTCAAATTTACAAACTCGAAGTAGTCTCTATCCCTACGAACGTGCCGGTTATCAGAAAGGATCAAAACGATCTTATCTACAAGACCGAGCGCGAGAAATTTGACGCCGTCATAAACGAAATTAAACGGCTAAATTCCAAAGGTCAGCCCGTGCTCGTGGGCACGGCGTCGATTGAAAAGAGTGAGAAGCTGCACGAGCTTTTGGTCAAAGAAAATATCGCGCACTCCGTGCTAAACGCCAAAAATCACGAGCGCGAGGCGCAGATCATCAAAGACGCGGGCGTAAAGGGCGCAGTTACGATCGCCACGAATATGGCGGGACGCGGCGTGGATATCCGCATAGACGACGAAGTGCGCGCTTTGGGCGGGCTGTATATTTTAGGTACCGAGCGTCACGAAAGTCGCCGTATCGATAATCAGCTCCGCGGTCGAAGCGGACGTCAAGGTGATCCGGGCGAGAGTAGGTTTTTCTTAAGCTTGGAGGACAATCTACTTAGAATTTTTGGCAGCGACAAGATCAAAAATATCATGGATCGCTTGGGTTTAAAAGACGGCGAACATATCGAATCAGGCATGGTTTCGCGCGCCGTAGAAAATGCACAGAAAAAGGTAGAGAGCTTGCATTTTGAAGCGCGTAAAAATATCCTAGAATACGACGACGTCGCAAACGAGCAGCGCAAGACGATCTATAAATATCGCAACGAGCTTTTGGATCCCGACTACGATCTGAAAGATAAAATCATCCAAAACCGCGAGGAGTACATCTCTAGCGTGCTTGAGGAGCTTGAAATTTTCGACGGCGCAAATATCAAAGAGGTCGATAAATTCCCGATCGTCGCCAAAATCGCTCAAGAAACGGGCGAGGTACTCGAAAACAGCGAGCTTGAGAAGGTCGATGATTTCAAAGAGCTGAAAGAAAAGATCATCGGCGCGCTTGCCGTTTCGTATGAAAACAAGATGGCGCCGATCGATCCGCAGCAGCGCAAAAGTATCGAAAAGATGCTTTATTTGCAGATCGTCGATCGCGACTGGCGGGAGCATCTGTATCAGATGGATATCCTAAAGGCGGGCATCGGACTTCGTGGCTACAACCACAAAGATCCGCTTACCGAGTATAAAAAGGAGAGCTACAATCTTTTTATGGAGCTTGTAATGCGCCTCAAATCCGATAGCATCCGCTTGCTACATTCGATCCAGTTTAAATCTAGGGAGGAGATCGAAGCTGAGCAACGCGCGATGCAGGAGCGCATGGAGAGCTCAAACGCCAAAGAACTCGCCGCCGCAAGCACGAATGAAGCGCAGCTAAATGGCTCAGACGAGTTTGGCGATAAAAAGCCTAAGCGAAATGATCCTTGCCCTTGCGGCAGCGGCAAAAAATACAAAGACTGCCACGGCAAGGGCGGTCCGAAAAAAGGCGGCTTTGCAAGGTAAGCGCGACGATCGGTCGTAAATATCGCGCGATCGGTGATTTCGATTGCGAGTATTGCGCAATTGGCGCTTCTCGACCTTGCTTTTGTATTTAGCGGATCGGTCGAAGGCGAAAGGCGCCATAAAATTTTAAAGGGGAGTTTGATCGCGAGGCGGCGTGGATGGCGCGCAAAGCTGCGCGATGGGGCGGAATTTTAGTTTTGAAATTTTAAAATTTCAAAGCGCACTTAGTGCCTTTGGCTACTTGTTTTCGCAGCGCCGTTACAGTGCGCCGTGCGGCAAAACGCAAGCCAATCAGCGCGTGATACTTAAATTTAGTGCGCGGCTAGGATACTGCGCGGCATTTGAAATTTTAAATTTATGCGATTGCGGGCGAGCTTGCAAGCAGACTCCGCCTTTAAATTTTTAAGAATTTCAAAATTCTAAAAGAT
>NZ_CALLWC010000056.1 GCF_938015785.1 uncultured Campylobacter sp.
GCCCGCCTACGTCGCCTTCCTGCTTTAGATACTGATAGGTCGAGTCCGTGTAGCTGCCGTCCCAGTAATAAATTTGATTCCGGCTCCCGCCGCCGCAGCCGCAAAAGATCACGGCCGCAGCAGCAAGAGCAAGAGCGCTACTCGCTTTCAAATTTAATCCTTATCTCACTTTAAACGCGCCGTTTTCAAGGCCGTTTACGAGATTATTGACCGCTTCGATGATCGCTAGGCTTAGCACCTTGCCGTTTAGCGTCGAGTCGTAGCCCGCAGTGCCGCCGAAACCTAGCACTTCGCGGTTTGATAGCTCGTATTCGCCCGCGCCCTGGGTCGAAAAGACCACCTCGGACGTTCTGACGTCAACGATGTTTAAATTTACTTTAGAATACGCGGTTTGGGTCTTTCCCTTACCTAAAATTCCAAACAGCTGATGATCTCCGGTCGTCTTGCGGCCAAACTCAGTCACGTCGCCGGTGATAACATATCTGGCGCCTTTTAAATTTTGTGCGCTTTTGGAGATTGCGCTTTCCTCTTTGATGGCGCGCATATTTGTACGATCAAGCACCGAGAAGCGCCCGCTTTGTTGTAAATTTGAAATAAGGATCGTCTGCGCTTGGTTGCCCAGTCTGTCCTCGCCGTCGGAGAACACGCCGTTGTTGTAAGAGGACTGATTGTTAAAGCGCCCTACCGACACGGCGATCCGCTCGCCCGAGTAGTTGGTGTTTAGGGTCGCTACCGTAGGGGTTTGCACTACGCGAGAGCTCTCTTTCGCGCATCCGCTAAATAGCGCCAGCACCGAAGCTGCAATAACGGCAGCCGATATGGTTTTTTTGAAATTCATTCTTTACTCCTTGAAAAAATTTACGTATAATATCTCATTGTTTCTTAAAATTTTATGTATAAATTTAAGCGCATGAATTTAGCAAAACGGGAGCGATTATGCTTAATATTTTACTGGTCGAAGACGACGAGGCTTTGAGCTCGGCGATAAGGGAAAAACTGCTTGATGAGGGCTTTAGCGTGAGCTGCGCCTTCGACGGCAAACAGGCGGCAGAGGCACTGGATGAGGCGCACTTCGATCTGATCATCTCGGACGTGATGATGCCTAAGATGGACGGTTTTGAGCTTAGCAGGTACGTTAGGCGCGACGGCAAGAGCCAGCCGATACTGATTATAACGGCAAAAAGCGAGATCGAGGATATGCAGACGGGCTTTAAAAGCGGCGCGGACGATTATATGAGCAAGCCGATAAATTTAAAAGAGCTCGTGCTGCGCGTGCATGCGCTGCTAAGGCGCGCAAAGATCGCGAACGAAAAGCGGCTTCTCATCGGCGGAAGCGAGCTTGACTATGATACGCTTAGCGTCCGCACCGAAGGCGAGCGTATAAGCCTAGCGCCGAAGGAATTTCGTCTTTTGTTTTTGCTGCTAAGCTACGCGGGCAGAATTTTTACGAGATTTGAGATAATGAGCGAAATTTGGGGTTACGAAACGGACAGCGACGAGCGCGTCGTCGATACGCACGTCAAAAAGCTGCGGGCGAAATTTGAAAACTCCAAGGACTTTGAGATAATCACTGTGCGCGGGCTTGGCTACAAAGCGGTAAAAAAGGAGCGAGCGTGAAAAAATACCTCATCAGCCTCAAAAGCTTCATCGCGTTTTACTCTTCGCTCGCATTCGGCGTGATAAATTTCATCGTCTGCTTTGCGGTTTGCATGCTTTTTTACATAGGCATCGGCGGCAAGATCGGCGGGTTTTGGGACGGAGTGGCGCTGTGCGCGATCATCTGCTTAATCACGATGGCGTTAAATTTTACCCTGCTTTACTTCGGGCTTAAAATTTTATTTCGCCCGATCAAGCGGCTACTAGGCGCGATCACCGCGATCGCAAACGGCGATTTTGAGGCGCGCGCCGAGCGCAAGCTACACGGACATCGCACCGATTACGTTTATATGCACGAGCTCGACGAGCTCGTAGTAAACGTCAATAAAATGGCGCAAAAGCTGCAAAAGCACGAGCAGCTACAAAAGGAGTTCGTCTCAAACGTCTCGCACGAGATGAAAACGCCGATCTCCTCAATCGCCGCGTTAAGCGAGATGATAGAGAGCGGCGTGAGCGAGGAGCGCGCGGTGCGATACGCAGCCTCCATCGGCGCGGAAGCAAACCGCTTAAGCAAGCTCTGCACCGATATGCTAAAGCTAACGAGACTTGATAGCGGCGCGGCGGTGCGCCTAGATGAAGCGGTACGTATCGACGAGCAGCTGCGGCAATGCATCATATCGCTGAGCCAAAGCTACGAAGGGCACGAGTTCGAGCTAGATTTATCGCCGCTTAGCGTGCGATCAAACGCGGGGCTGCTAAATCAAATTTGGAGAAATTTAATCGAAAACGCGCTTAAGTACTCGCGCCCGAGCGGTAAAATTTTCGTCCGTTGCCGCGTTTGCGATGGCTTTGCGCAGGTGATCGTAAAAGACGAGGGCATCGGCATCGCGCGCGAGAAGCTGGATAAAATTTTTGACCGATTTTATCAGTGCGAGGAATCGCACAAACAGCTTGGTAGCGGGCTTGGGCTTAGCATCGTACGCAGAGCGCTCGATATTTTAGGCGGACAGATCGAATACGAAAGCGAACCGGGCGTCGGAACCGAAGCGCGCGTTAAAATTCCGCTTTAAATTTCAGATCAAGACGGCGCGGATGAGCTGCGTCTTGCAATTCGTGGCTCGCCGTAAAATTTCACCCCACGGGCGCAAGTCGCGCCGATGCAAGCTTTGATGATACAAGCTTTGACGACGTAAAAAAGCGCGGGTGTGTCGCGCGCCGCGACAAAGTCGAAATTCTGCTTTAAATTTACCGCGCGCTGCGACTTTGCCGCGCATTACGACTTTGCCGCGCATTACGGCGGGCGGCAGGCTCGCTTAAATTTGCCGCGCTTTAACACAGACGGCCGAATTTTGCCTGAAATCTGCCGCCGCTCGCTCGCGCTTTGCAACGGACGGAGAAATTTTGTCCTAAATTGCAAAAGACACATTAAGAACACAATCATCTTATATAATCCCGCTCATAGATCGATCGGGTACGCCCCTAGCGGCCCGAGCCGAGCAATAAATAGAATTAAAAACAAAGGAGAAGCGATGAATAAGGCCGTACTTCACTCGGTGCTAGCGATAGAGGCCATTTTATGGGGGCTTTTGTCGGCTGTAGTTTTAGGCGCGTAATTTTTACGCTTTGAACTCGGCGATCTGCCGAAAATTTATAAAATTTGCGCCCCGCTTCGCATTCGCTGCGAAAAGGGGCGCACCCTCGCTAACTATCTAAACTAAAATTTATCCACCCGCTGCCTGCTGCGTAAACCCTGCTGCGTGCAAATCCATACCGCAGGCTAGCCGGCCGCACACAAACCTCGCTGTGCGCAAACACATCGCCGCGGATAAAGCAGCTGCGCAACTAAAAATCGATAAAATTTTAAATGTTACAAGCGGACGAATGAGTCTATTTTGCCCTATTTCGTCTGCGCCTTTTACAATATGCGCCCGCCCGCAAACAGCTTGCGATAGGAAAATGATTTTAACGGCGCAAATTTTAAAATACGCAACCCGCTCCCGGGTGCGCAAATTTACACCATTGCCGCTAAGCGATTTTTAAAAGCTCTCAAGCTAAAATTTATCCCGATTTAAGATCGAATTTAAACCAAACGGCGAAAATTTCACGAAAGACGCCACAAGAGGCGAAATCTCAAAGGAGCCTAGCTTGAAAAGATTGATAAATTTCCTCGGGCGCATTTGCACGGATATGCTTACAGGTAGAGTATTGCTGCATCCGATCCTTCTTACGGCTGTATTTTTAGCGGCGAAATTCGGCACGCTATATGTCATAGATGAAAAAATTTTAGGAAGCGGCTATGATTTGGGGATATTTGGAGAATTCGCTTATTACATATTTTTTGATTTTGTCGCAGGTGCCTATTTTATAGCTCTTTGCGCGCATATTATCTACGCTTCGCCCGAAGTCAAATCGCTTAAAATTTTACGCAAAATTTTACTCGCGATAATCTTGGCATCTTGCGCACTGGGTTATTTTGCTTCGGACGTAAACTACCAAAAACTAGGCGTCCTTGAAGCCTTTTTAATTGCCTCGCTAATTTGCATTTGCATCTATTCGGTCGCAACCGAGATATCAAACGACCGCTCAAACGCGGTATTTTGGGGTTTTGCTTATGTTCTTAACTACATAGGTGCCTTATTTGTAATATTTCATGCGCAATCCGCCGAAGTCGTAGCCGTCATTTTAATAATCCTTTGTCCGCTCGCGTGGGCGTTTTATTTCAAATACGAATTTCAAAAATCGCTCGCAAAAAACGCCGCAAGCAATGATGAAATTTTAAATAGTGCAAGCAGCGATGAAATTTCAGAAAGAAAAGCACGCGCGGAGAATTAAATTTATAAAATTTCACCGCAAAGGGCTAAATTTATAAAATTTCGCCGGGGTCAAATTTTAAAATTTCCCGCGCGGCGCTTTTATTCATTTATATCCTCAATCACCGCTTCTACGAAACGGGCTGTATCTATTAGCCTAAAGCCCCATATTTTTGGATCTGCCGTGATTTTATTATAAAAATCTTCCAATTCTTTCGCAGGAGATAATTCGCCCAATTTAAACGGGGCTAATTTTACCTTTCCAATCTTTTTTAGATAAGGCAGCAGCTCCTTTAAATCCTTATGATTAAACCAGCGGTCCGCTCTAAGAAAGCCGCCGTTTTTCGAGCTCGCGATCTTGCTTTTTAAAAAATCATCCATACCGGGCGGCTCTTTTTGCAGCAGTCTGGTGCAGGCTAGGTGGTACTCGAGCTTTCTGGGGGTTTGATCTACCGCCGAGACAAAGCAAACGCCGTATCCCTGCTGCATCCGGATAGACAAAACGTCGCCCTCCTCAAAATACGGCGTTTTTTGCTTCGAAATTTTGGGCCGTTTAAGCGGTCTAGGGTTTTCGCTTTTTAGTTGAACGGCCAATTTGTCAAGCGCTTTTTGGCGGCTCTTTTGAGATTTTTCAAAGACCTTATTCCACATCTGGCTTGCACCGCCTTTTATGATAGCAAGGGCTTTTTCGCGGATTTCGTCACTTAAAAATCCGATCTTCCAAAGCGAATACGCCAGGGCTGTCCAATAAATCTCGCTATAAAGCTCATCGGTGCAGAAATTTTCCGCCTGATTTAGAACCTCCCGCAGTATCGTTTCAACATTTTCGCCGTCCTTGTAGCGCTCTGTGATAGTCAAATAGATATCGTATCCGTCGTCGCTGTCGATAATTTTCACTCCGTCTATCGCCATTTTTTCTCCTTTATTTTGATCTCTTTTCTGCCGATTTCGCTGAGCCGAATTTTATCAAAATTTGAGCGCTTAAAAGACAAATCACCATTGAAATTTCGCTTTAACGGCGGCGAGCCTTGCTTATAAATACAGCGCGGCCCAGTTTATAAAATTTAACTAGCTCAAAATTTGAATGAATTTTTAAAATTTCACTCGCAAGAGCGGCTATCTACCAAATTCAGGCTTTCAGACATTCTTAAATTTTAAGCTTTACTTTTGGGAGCGGAAGGGGTTCTACTTACGAAGCGTCGCCTTCCTTTGCTTCGGCACTACCTCGCAACTGCAAGCAGACCAGCCCCCAAAAACCCCACCATCCTCTCAATCGCGCGCTGTATATTTTCAAAGTAAAATTTACGCTCGTAGCAGCGCTGCGCCAAGCTAGCACGCCTTTAAGTTTGACGAATTTATTTAAACAAACGCAGTAAAATCCGAGCGTAAAATTTAACGGAGTAAATTTTACTTTGCATCAAAGCGCAAATCTAGGAGCCAAAATGCCAAAAATCGTAATTTTTTTCAAATGCGTCTGCACAGATATTTTCGCGGGCAGGGTCTTGCTACATCCGATTTTACTTACGGCTGCGTTTTTAGCGGCTAGATCCGGCGCGTTTTGGCTGATAAATAACGCAATATTTGGCCTCGGTTACGACTGGGGTTTCCTGGGCGACGGCTTCTTTTTAATGTTTTACCACTTTATCATAAATGCGTATTTTTTAGTATTTTGCTCCTATATGCTATTTAGGGCTTCTTTTGCGCGCTGGCTCAAATTTATCTGGCTGGTGCTCGCTATTTTTATACTTATAGGCTGTATTTACGGCTATTTTGACGCTCATATAGACCGCCAAAAAGAAGGGGTATTCGTCGGCTTTTTTATCGCATCTTTAGTTGCGATTTGCGCTTATGTTCTAGTAATAACGATTGAGTTAAAAAGTTTCCTACCGATCGCATACACGGTCGTTTATCTGATTAGTTTTTCCGCCTCGATATGGATAGTTTTTAATACGCAAGGAAATTACACTACAATGGTTTTAAATATCCTTTGCCCGCTTGCATGGACGTTTTATTTTAAATACAAATTTAAAGGAGCACTTGCTAAAAACGCCGAAAACGAGAGCAAAATTTAAAGTAGAAAGTCGGACAAATTTGGAGATTTAGCGAGTTAAATTTTCATTTCGTCTGCAAATCCGTCAAATTCAGGGTCAAATTTTACTACCCAAATTTTAGCCGTGATCAAAAATACGCAAGCAAAAAGCTATTTTGCGTTAAAATCCTCAAATTTAGTCGGTAAATTTCGCTCCAAAGAGCGGTTTTAAACGCCGATGTTTGACTAAATTTAGAAATCTTAAAAACTAGCCAAAAGATCCGAAACCCAAAATCCAAGCCGTGCCAAAAGTCCTAAGTCTAAAAATTTATCTACCGTTATACAAAGTATCGTGACGATAAGTGCGATCATCCAGCGCTTTTGAGCCTTTTTGCCGATCTTGTGCGAGGTTTTGACGCCCGCGTAAACGCCCGCTAGCGAGCCGACGCCGAGTAACGCGCCGATCTTATAGTATACGAGCCCGTGCGCGGAAAGGCTCAGAAAGCCCGCGCTTGAGGAAAATATCACGAAAAATAGCCCCGTACTGACGGCCTTTTTGATGTCGTAGTTTAAAAAGCTGATCAAAATAGGCATCACGAATACCGCGCCGCCGATACCCACGCTGATCGCCACGGCGCCGACGAACAGCCCCACGATAAAGAGCAAAATTTTAGATTCGTTGGGCTCGCCGGTGGGCTCGGTCGGGGTTTTGAATAGTTTGATTAAATTTATGATCTGCACTAAAATAAGCGTGCCCAGAAGGAATTTCGACGAAAAATAGCTTACGATAAAGCCGCTACTAAGCGCGCCGCAAAAGCCCCCGAGCCCCAGCACCAGCGCCGGCGCGACGTCGAGCATTTTGCTTTTAAAATTTACGAACGAGCCGAAAATCGAGCTGAAGATCATCTGCATGATGCTGATGCCGATGGCGTACTTGACGTCGTAGCCGAAGAGCATCATCACGGGCACCACGACCGTGCCGCCGCCGATGCCGAAAAATCCGCTGATAAAGCCTACGCAGGCGCCGATTAAAATGTATTCAAAAAACATCCGTATTCCTTATTTCAGCCCCTTTGGTCTCGCCGAATTCCGCTTTTTGCGGCTCGTCGTTAAAATTTACCGCTTGCAAGCGTTTAAATTTAGGCGCGAAATTTAGCAAATTTAAAGCTTATAGCCGTTTTGCTTCGGGCATCCATTCGCGGTATTGCTCGCGCGAAATTTTTACTTTTTCATATCGCAAGGCGTCCGCGCGAAAGCATTTCAGGCTCAGTTCATTCCCCTCAAAGCCCGCAAAATCAGCCTGCTCGTAGATGTCGTAACCGCCCTGTATGCAGTCTAAAACGTCTACATATCTCTGCTCTTCGCTCATCGGCTCGGCAAAGCTCACCAAATGCACGCCGTTTGGAGCCGCCCAGTAGCAGCCGTCCACCGCCAGCGCGTCCCAACCCCGCAGATAGTGCGCGCCGTCCCAAATGAAGCTCTCCTTGCCATCTAGCCAGGCGTCCGGCACGAAGCGCATAATCTGCGCTGAGGCTAGATCAAGCACGCTATAGCCGTATAGATCCTGGCGAAAAACGAGGTAAAATTTGCCGTCTGCGTGGCGGATCAGGCTAAAAAATTCCGCCCTATCGTCTATACAGCGCCAGCTTTTTATCTGCGTTTTGCGAGTATCAAACAGCGTGTATTCGCCGCCGCTAAAGCTTGTCGCGCCGAGCCTATATGCGTCTTTTACGATCTCATATCCGCCGCTTAAATTTATCGTTTGGCGCCCGGTAAAATTTTGCCCCTCGAAAAGAGTTTCCGTCTGCCTGATGCGCGCTTGGTACTGCGCGGAATTTACGGCGTTTGCCATCGTACGCTCCTTAAAATTTTATGCGGATGGGTTAAATTTTGCGCTGCCGCCAACAGCTCGCACTTCTTAAATTTCATCCGAACCGAATAAATTAAGCCTCGCGGGCGGCAAAATTTGACCGCTAGGCGCTAAAGTTCAAGCATTCGGCGGCAAACCTACAACTACTAAGTGCAATTCGCGTGAACGCTATGCACCCGCGCCTAAATTTTAAATCTTGCTTTGCGAATTTTTTAAAATTTACCCGTAATTTCGGCACTCTGCGGATGTCTTGCAATACTGCGCCGCCTTTAAATACTCGCGCACGAGAGCCTGAAATTTTACGAGCGTTTGAAATGTGGCGTTTAAATTCCGCAATATTTAAAATTCCACGGCATTTTAAAATTTCACGACGTTTTAAATTCCAGCGAAATTCGAAATTTCGCGAGTATTTGAAATTTCACAATCTTTAAAATTCCGCTAGCGCCTTAAATTTTATCCGATGCGGGTAGGTAAACCGCCCGGACGGGCAGACCGCTCAAATTTGCTCGCCCGCGCTGTGCCGCTAGCTATCATTCAAAATTTACTCCCCAGAATTTTGCTCCTATCAAGAGTGCAATAATCTCGCCACCAGCTATTACTCAAATTTACCCTCCTCCGCAGCGCCGTTAGCGTATAAATTTAAAGTTTTACTCGCCCGAGACCGCGAATATTACTCGGATTTATCCTCCTCCTTGGCGCCCGAAATTTTATCCAGCACCTTTTTGCCGACCTCGCTTTGATTTAGCGCTTCGAGCATCGCGGCTAGCTGCGTGCCGCCCTTGGCGCTTAAAATTTCGCCGAATTTACTCATCCCCTCGCCCACGCTGCCTTCGTTTGCGATGATCTTAAGATCCGCCGCGCTTAGCGCCTTGGCCTGCTCCAGACCGATGTCGCGGTTCGCTTCGATCTGTTTGATCGAAATGAGATAGGTCTGGTATCCCTGATTTTCGCCGATCTCGCGCGCGAGCTCGATCTGTGCGTTTACGGGCGCGAGCTCTTTTAGCCTAAGCGCCTCAGCCTCTGCAGAGCCTATCTTTAGCGTACCCTGCGCTTCTTTGTCCTTCATCTCCAAAAGCGCCGCAGCGGCGAGAAACTGCTTCTCTTTATCGCCCTGCGCTACTAAAATTTGATTTTCCTTGATCGCTTCGGCGTCGCGGATTTTGGCGTTTTTGCGCGCTTCGGCGTCGATCTCGATCTTGCGCTGCTCCTGCTCGGCCTTTACGATCTCCACTTGCTTTTTGATCTCGGCCTGCTTGACGTCGTTTACCCGCACGACCTCCATCGCCTTTTCCTGCGTGATCTTTTGCTGATCCTTGATGAGCTGCTCGGCCTGCTCCTTTGAGATCGCAACCTCTCGCTCGTTTTCGACGGTTTTAAGACCTACCATCTTATTGGCCTCCTGCTGGCGCACTTCGGTTGCTTGCGCGGCTTCGATCTCGGCGATCTGGGCGAGCTTGGTGTTGTTTGCGACCTCGACGCGGCTTTCCTTTTCGATCTGGGATTTTTTCTTCTCCATGATGTTAAAGATAACCTTGCTGCCGCTGCTATCTCGGATATCCATCAGCTCGATATTTTTAACGGGCTCGATACCCCAGTTTTGCAGCTGCGTCTTTACCGCCTTGGTAAAATCATCTCCGAGCTCGGAGCGGATCTGCAAGATGTCCTCAAGCACGCGGCTCGAAAGGATCGAACGAATCGAGCCTTGAATGATGTTTGTAAGCTGATTATTCAGGTCTTGAAAATTATTGACGCGTTGTGCGGCTAAATTTGAATCCACGATCCTAAAAAACGCCGTAATATCGACGACGAAAGGAAGCCTGCCCAGATCATACGCCTCATAATCCTCGATCTTGATACTAAAGACCGAGACCGGCAAAACGATCTTCGTAACGCCCAGCACCGGCACCCAGCTTGGGAATTCATAATAGCTGTTACCGTTACCGGTATCTTTGCCGTAGCTCGTCGTCTTGCGCGCACTCTGGACGATATGCACTTCATTCGTCTCCACTATGCGCCTGAAAAACAGAGGCACGATGATAAAAAGCGCGATTAAAACCCCGGCGGCGGCGCCTATTAAATACAAAATTTCATCCATTTTCTCTCCTTCAAAAATGCTAAATTTAAAATGGATTATATAAAAATTTACTTTGAAAAATAATAAATGATCGCAACGGCGGCGGTTAAAATTTACGCAATTTTAATGAGATTTTATGTAATATCGCAGCGTATATTTCAATACCTTTTAGGAGAAAAAATGAAAAAATTTTTACTACTGCTTTTAGCAAGTGCGCTTTTTGCGAGCACGGCAGAGCTTAGAACTATCAAGGATATGGACGGAGCTGAGGTCAAAATCCCCGCAAAAGTTGAGCGTATCGCGGCACTCTGGCACTCGAACAATCAAATTTTACTGGCTCTGGGCGGAGCGGATAAGATCGTCGCCACCACCGATAACATCAGCAAAAACGCATGGTTTCTTAAAATTTATCCGCGCCTGGCGCAGATCCCCGTGCTGCTAAAAAATAACGACGTAAATTTAGAGGAGCTGATGAGCCGCAACCCCGACGTAGTCATCGTCTCAACCGCATTGGCAGGCGAAAATTTAGCTAAGCAGGGCTTTACCGTTTTAAAGGCGAGCTTTAGCGATTACGAGCAGATGAGGCGCAGCATCAGGATGTGCGGCGATATGCTAGGCGGCGACGCACCGCAAAGAGCGAAGGATCTGATCGCAAATCTCGATAAAAATATCGCTTTGGTTAGCGGCCGCACCGCAAATTTAAGTCCCGATAAGCGCCCGCGCGTCCTTCACATCGTAGGCGGAACCGATCTTTTAAAGATCGACGGCAAGGGCACGCTGATCGACTCGTGGATAGAGCTAGCCGGTGGAACGAATGCGATCACCGCCACAAAAGGCCCGATGAAAACCATCACTGCCGAGGAGATCATCGCTAGCAACCCGCAGATCATAATCGTGGGCGGCGATCACAACGAAGATGCGGTAGCTCAGATCAAATCCAGCCCGATCTACAGCGGCACGGATGCGGTCAAAAACGGGCGCGTTTACGGCAATCCGCGCGGGGTTTTCAACTGGGATCGATACGGCGCGGATACGGTGCTTCAAATTTTATGGGCGGCGAAAACCATCCAGCCGGAGCTTTTTGCGGATATCGACATAAAGGCCGAAACGAAGGCGTTTTATAAAAAATTTATGAATTACGAGCTAAGCGACGCGGAATTTGGCTATATTTTAAAAGGACTTAGCCCGGAGGGTAAATAACACGCGGCACCGAAGCAACGGCATCAGCGCCACACCTAGCAGGCAACCCGTGCCGAACAGTTTCATCGTGTAGTAGGCAGCGAGTACATCGGTACAGAATGTTTCATCGTGCGACGCACATCGGTGCCGAGCAGACTGCCTGTCCTATCTCGACACCAGATATACAAATCGTCTAGTCATACTGGCGAGCGGCGTCGTATCGTCAAAATAAGCGGCACTATCGCATTTTTGGCGCGTTGAAGTGCGGATGCCGCCCGCATAAAGTGCAGATCCCATCGGTGCTCGGCGCGTCGATACCCGAATGAGCGGCGTCACTATCACATTACCTTAGCAAGCGACATCTGCGGCGGACAATGTACCGAGCAAAGAGCGTGCCGAATAAGCAGTGCGAGGCGGAGTAAAATTTAAACTCGCGGCGGGTGAAAAAGGACAAAGCAACGGCAAGCAAACAAGGGCAAAACAAAGCTGCAAGATAAAATTTAAAGCCAAAGGGGCGGTCATGGAAATTTCATTTTTTACGACGCTTGAGCCAGTTCTAGCGGGCGCTTGGATACCCTCATTTGCGATGGTGCTGATACAGTTCGCGTATATGTTTATCTACAAAAAGGTCGGCAAGCGCGCCACCGATACCTCGTGGTACACGCTCGCGGACAAGCGAAATGCGATCATAAGCTCGCTGCTGCAAGTAGTGCTGCTCATTTTGTCGGTGTTCGTGCCGCTTAAGACGGGCAGCGCATGGTTTTGGATCGAAGCGGTGATCTATATAGCGGCTTTCGCGGGCTTCATCAAGGCGTTTTACGACTATGCGGCAGCGCCTACGGACAGAGCCGCACAAGGCGGCATCTACCGCCTATCGCGCAATCCGATGTATTTCTTTTATTTCCTCGGCATGGCTGGCGTTTGCGTCGCTTCGGCGTCGCTGTGGCTACTCATAGCAATAGTACCCTTTGCCATATACAACCATCTCGTGGTCCTGGGCGAGGAGCGCTACTGCGAGCAAGCCTACGGACAGGAGTATTTAGAGTATAAGCGCAAAACGCCGAGATATTTTTTGTTTTTCTAAGGGGAGAGTAAAACCTAAGGCATGCCGCAGCCCTAGACGTTTTATAAAATTTTGGCACCAAGGAGAGAGTATGCTCGTAAGGAAAAATTTGGCGCTCGTCGCCGTTTTATTTCTAGCGTTTTGTCTAAACGCCGCCGCGGGAGAGCCGAGGACGGTTAAAGATATGCGCGGAAACGTCGTCGAGCTGCCGAAGAAAGTAAGCAAATTAGCCTCGCTTTGCAACGAGAACAATCAAATCATCATCGTAGGCGGCGCGGAGTTTGGATACATACTGCACGGCCTAGGCCTGGACAGCAAATGACGCACGCTCCCGCTTGCGGCGAAAAATAGCTTCGGCTCTGAAGCCTGGGCGCGTTTAGAGCCGTCTGCACATTTAGCGAAAAAGCGCTTCTTAAAATTTTAAGGGCCAAGCGAATGAAATTTTAACAGCGAATGAAATTTTACCGGCTCGCTACAGCTCCTTTAAAATTTCAAACGAAATTTTAAAGCAAAATTTTACCGACGGCGCAAGGGCGCGTATATTGGCGATGAAGACACGAAATGTAAAATTTAGCGATGCGCCTAGTAGGCACGACGAAACGGCAAACGCATCGCTAGTAAGAAATACGCAAGAGACGATGTTTTAGACGAAGCGATTTGCAAGAGACGGCGGCGAGCGCGCTTATATTCGCGGGCTTCTATCCATAGCGGCGAGCAGTTCGCAGAGATATACGCAAGCAACGCGCCGCTTTCGATAGCGACGAGCAGTTCGCGCCTGCATACACAAACAAGACATCGTTTTTCTGTAGCGGCGACGGCTTGCACTCATATTTGCAACGCGCGGTCCGCTCTTTTTACATGCATCCGGTTCTCGTCGTTGCTTTTTTCAGAGGCCATCGCCCATAGCCCGCTCTCTATTTTTTACGAGACAGCGTTTAATTCGCACCGAAATCCGCAGAGCCAAACTGATCGTCCAAAACGCCGTCATCCTCACCCGAAAGCACGCTCATCGCGCTGATACGCGAGATCAACAGTCGATCCTCGGCGATGTCCGCGCGATCCGAGCCGATAGTAAGCGACGTAATCGCCGTGCGCCCGATGACCGCGCGCCCGCCGTCCATCGTGCGAAGCCCCCAGATATCGTGCAGCACCGCAGGCTCGCCGTCCACCCGCCCTACATAAAGCATCACATGGCCGGGCATATACAGCAGGGTTTTATACGCTACGCCGTTTTTGCCGATAAAGCTAAGCTTTTCATCCGCGCTCATCCCTGCCAGCGAAAAACGCTCGCCGCGGCCCGATTGCGCCTTGGAATTTCGCGGCAGCCACAGCCCGAAATTTGCCAAAAAGTCTTTCGTCATAAGCGAGCAATCGCGAAGAAATTTATACCCGCCCCAGCCGTATTTCTGCCCGAGCAGGCTAGCGGCTACGATCTTTGAGTTTTGCTCATCAAGCGGCGCGGGCCAAAGCCTCGCATCCTCCGCGCTAACTAAATATCTCTTGGCGCCAAACTGGGTTAAAATTTCGCCGCTAAATACGTTCCGCACGCCGAGCGTGCCGCCAAGATCGCGCTCTCCGCTAAAATCATAGGGCAGGATCGTGCCAGTGCGCGCCCTAAAAAGCTCAGCGCCGCTTTCGTCATAAATGGCGGCGCCCTCGCGCAGGATCGTTATAAATTTAGAATTTGCGTAGATATCCGCCTGCTGCGGGCTGATGCGCTTTATCGCGTCGCTTCTGATCCAGCCCCACACGCCGTCGTTGCGCACGAACGCCCACGCGCCGTCTCTGCTGTAATGCGACAGCAGCAGCGGATAGCCCACGCTCACGGCGGAATTTGCGGCATAATCAAACGGCTCGCCCTCCCCCGGCTCGCTCGGATCGCCGAAAATCGGCAGATCGCTTGGGATATTTCGCAGCAACGCATTTTTTACCGTTATAGCTGGCGCGGAGATTAGCCCGAACGCCTCTTCATTGGCGTTTGCGCGAATGCTCTGATAGACCGCGTCGTTATATATCCTGCCTGCGGCGTCAAAATGGCGCCCCTTGGCGTAATTAAGCCCCCAAAACGTATCGATTTCGGCTTTAATCGGCGCATCGTCAAACCAAATTTTAAAATAGCGGCTCTTAAACGCGCTTCCGCTTATGTTTTGCACCGACGCAGGAGCGGGCAGCCGCTCGCTGTTTTGAGCGTAATCAAGATCTAAAACCGCGGGATTTTCGGGGATAAACTTGCGCGGGCCGACGGTTTCGCCGCAACCTGCAAGAACCAAAGCCGCGAAGATGAGAGATACTAATCGTTTCAAACAATGCCTTTTAAAAAATTTTGGCTATAATTTTGCCAAAAAACAGGAAAAAACTTGATAAATTTCATCATCCAAAAGCTAAAAGATCGCAATATTTTCATCACGGGCGGCGCAGGCGTGGGCAAAAGCTACGTGATAAAAGAGCTCATCGAGGATTACCGCGCTCGCGGCAAGCTCGTCATCGTGCTCGGCAGCACCGGCATCAGCGCCGTAGAGATCGGCGGCGTGACCGTGCATAGCTTCTTCCGCTTCGGCATTTGCAAAAACCACGAGGAGCTAAAGAGCTTCGATCGCAAACAAAGCGGCAAACTAAGCGAGCTGCGAAAAATTTTAGCCCTCGCAGATCTCATCGTAATCGATGAAATTTCGATGATCGGCGCCGAGCTTTTCGAGATGATCTATCTTAGAATTTCAAATTCTAAATTTAACGGACGGCTACTCGTTACGGGCGATTTTTATCAGCTTCCGCCGGTACGCAAAGAGGGCGAGAGCGCGCCGCGCGCGAGCCTATTTAGCGACTCGGATTACGCCTTCGGATCGTACGCGTGGAGGCAGTGCGAGTTTTTTTACGTCGAGATGATAGGCTCTAAGCGCACCGCGGATGCGGCACTATACCGCCTGCTTTGTGAGCTGCGGCTCGGCATCACAAGCGAGCAGACGGCGGAGCTGATGCGATCTTTGCTCATCGATGCCGCGCAAGCAGAACCAGATGCCACGATAATCTCGGGCCGAAACGCCGAAGTAGATGCGATAAATAGCGCCAGATTAGCCAAGCTTAATGCACCGCAAAGCAGCTTTGAGGGCGTTTATGAGGCGCTGCAAAGCGGCGTGAGCGAGCAAAAAATTCAAAAATGGATCGCCTCGCTAAATACGCCGCAAAGTCTGACGCTGAAAGAGGGCGCAAAGGTGCTGTTTACCGCGAATAAAAGCGGCGAGTTTTTTAACGGCGAGCAAGGCGTCGTCGAAAAAATCGAAAAAGATTCCTGCGGCGAGATCGAAAGCGTGGTCGTAAAAAAACCCTCGGGCATGCTAAGCCGCGTGCAGCTGCAAACATACGAACTAAGCGAGATCGCCGCGAGCGGCGCGGACGCCGAGCAGATCGTACTGGCGCGGTATTATCAGTTCCCGCTCAAGCTCGCATACGCCATCACAATCCACAAATCCCAAGGCATGAGCATCCCGCAGCTCATCTGCGACATCGACAGGATCTTTGCCAAAGGGCAGCTCTACGTGGCGCTTTCGCGTGCGACGAGCCTTGCGGGGCTCGGGGTGATATATACGCGCTCAGAGCCCCTGCTGCGGTATTTGCAGCGCAGCGCAAGCGCAGACGAGGCCGTGGTAAAATTTTATCAAGAGAATGAATTTTATAGAATTTCGGATCAAAAAATTTAAGGAAACGCATGCAGCTAGAAAGAGCGATAGCGCTAAGTAGAGCCAAACAAAAAAAGTGTATTTGCAAGGTAGTGATGATCTATGCCAAGATAGCATTTTTGTATCTGTTTCCATTTATTGTGATGTTTGCGATCGATGCGGTATTTAAAACAGACGATGATACGGATTACAAGATGATCGAAGTTTATCTTATCTACGCGGTGCTTTTGATTATTTATGTTGCTTGCATTTACGACGGCATTGCGGACGCCGCTTATGAATATAAACTGTTTTACAAAAAAGTTTTGGTGCGCACGGCGATCTCGCAGGCGTATCCGCAGCTTACTTATTCGCCAGGCCGCGGCATAAGCGCGAAGGAATTCAGGCGAGCGGGAATCTTTGCAAACTCCGATTTTATCAGCGAAGATGAGATAAAAGGCGAATGGGATGGGGTAAAATTTAGCCTTAGCGAGGCGATTAGAATCAAAAAGAACTACGATCTGGGCATAGACAATACCTATGTGAAGCTAGCTTCGCTTGCAATGAGCTTATATGATGCGTATATGGATTTTAACGGCAGCGTGCTGATATGCGAATTCGGCAAGAGATTTTATGCCAAAACCATCTTGGCGAGCCGCGAGCTAAATACAAAAATTTTAGGCGAGAAGGAGCTAATGGACAACGTCGTTTTTAATAGCGAATTTCGCGTGTTTACCGGCGACAAGGTCGAAGCTCGCTATCTATTGACGCCTACGTTGATGGAGCGACTAAATGAGCTGAAGCGATACTATTATAAATTTAGCATCAGTGCGGCATTTATGGATAATAAATTTTACCTATTTCTAAACGGCGCGCCGAACCGCTTCGAAACAGAGCTATTTAGCATACCTCCAACTACCGGAACGACATATGCTCACCAATACGAACTGGCTGAGATTTTAGAATTAGTAAGCGAGCTGAGTCACATAACCGGGGAGCTAGAAAGCAAAATTTAATCAGCCCGCATAAGTTTGAATTTAACGGGCTAAATTCGACCGCCCTATTACAGTCCCGCTTCGGCTTTTAGCCGCGCAGCATACATCTCTCGCAGGCGCGGTACGTATTTGCCGACCGTGCCGCCGCCGATCTGCCTGCCGTCTGCTTTTACGATCGGCAGTAGCATCAGCGTCGCCGCACTGATGAAGGCTTCATCGGCCTCATAAACCTCGCTCATTCCAAACGCCCGCTGTTCCACACGAAGCCCCGCCTGCTCGGCAAGGCCTAGGATCACCTTGCGGCGGATGCCCGGCAGTATGTCGTTTGAAAGTGGCCGCGTGATAAGAACGTCATCTTTGATGATAAACGCGCTGGAGCTCGAACACTCAGTAACCAGCCCGTCCTCGATCAAAAAGCACTCATAAGCGCCCGCCTTGTGAGCCTCGTGCTTTAGGATGCACTGAGCTAAAAGCGAGATCGATTTTATATCGCGCCTATGCCAGCGGATCTCGGGCAGGCTTACGATCTCGATCCCCTCTTTTGCGAGCGGATTATCAAAAATTTGCGTATGATAGACGAAAGCAAAGACGCTAGGCTCTATGCCGCGGACGTAATCAAAATCCCGCATCGCCGCGCCTCTTGTGATCTGAGTGTAGAAAGCGCCCTCGCTCACGCCGCCCTGCGCGATGAGCTCATATAAAATTTCCTCATATTTTTCGCGAGAATATGGAATTTTCAGCTCGATCTGCGCGGCGCTGCGCTCAAAGCGCTCCCAAAAATCCGCTCTGTCGCAAATTTTAGAATTTACCACGGGCGCTACTTCATAGATGCCGTCTCCAAGCACGAAACCGCGATCAAAAGGGCTTATCGCGGCCTCTTTGGCCTTGCAAAGCTTGCCGTTAATATAGACTATCTCATCGCCGCTCATTCCGCTGATTTCAAACATAATCGCTCCTTGAAATTTCGCACCATTTTATCTTATAACAATTTAATTTAAGATATAATGCCGCAAAAATCGAAGGAACTCCGATGGATAAATCAAATTTTAAAGATAGGCTTTTAGAAATTATGTTTCATGTCTCGCATAAACCCGTGCTTTTCCGCGATCTGCTCGAAGCTAATGCCGAGTTTAACGACGGCATGCTCGTCGATCCTTCGAAGCTAAATTTTAAATTTAACTACGGCAAATCCTACGTGATCTTCGCCTGCTTCGCATTCGTCTGCGTTATGTTTCTGATAACGCTGACGCACGCGATGTTTGAAAAGATCGACTTTCACTTCTCCATTTTATTTACGATCATAGCGACGTCGGCGGTTTTTATCGGCTTTGATTGCTTCAAAGCGTGGGCTAGAAAAAAGCTAACGCATGAGCTTATCAAACGCGCTTGGGCGAACCATTTCCTCTACTTTCCTTACGAAAAATACAGCCGCATAGTCGAGAATATCTACAACGAAGCGCTCAAAAATGACGTGCCTAGACGCGAGCTAGAACAATACGTGCTAAGCAAAATCGTAGAAGTCGGCGAAAAATAGTTTTAAAATACCGCAAAATTCTATAACACAAAACAGCATTTCAACCCAAGCAAATTTTAAAATTTTATTGCGAAATATGCGGCACGTAGGCAAGACGTAAAAATTCCAGCTCGAAAAGCAAGCAGGTATGATGGATGAATTCCAAATTAAAATTCTATGCCGATACAGCAAAAACTGCACCGTAAATTACGATAGATAAATTTTAATCAAAGCTTATACTTTCCTGCGCCACATTTCGCTACGGCTAAATTTCACTTCATAAAATTTATCTATCGTTTCTTAAATTCTAATCTCATTCACTTACTGCCGATTTAGCAATCCGTATTATGTAATTGAAGTTATGTTTAACTATTTTAGGGTAAAATCACGCAATATCTAAGGGATAATATTAAATTTAAGAAAAGGATAGTTTATGAAGCTACTTTTTTGCATTATTTTTGCACTTTGCAGCAGTGTTTTTGCGGGCAGTTTGGAGCAGATCAGATCTGCCGGAGTCGTTAAAATCGGTGTTCGTGATGGTAGGCCGCCTTTTAGTGATGAAAAAAGTGGTAATTTCGAAGGCTTTGAAATCAACCTTGCAGATGCTATAGCTAAGAGCATATTCGGCGATAAGCGCGGTAGAGTCGAGTTCGTCCCTTTAAACGCCAGCGATAGGATCTCTGCATTACAAAACGATAAGGTAGATCTTGCAGTCGCGACCATCACTATAACGCAAGATAGAAAAAGGCAAATCGACTTTTCTTATCCATATTTTTCGATGAGTTTGGGAGTTTTGACGCGTAAAAGCGACGGCATCAAAAGTATAGACGATCTTTTAAACAAAAAGGTCCTAGTAGAGGGTAGCGGGACTACGGCAGAAAATTTTTTGTATAAAAATAAAATCCACAATCTAATCCATTGCTCCATTACTACCGAATGCTATGATATGCTTAAGCAAGGCAAAGCCGATGCTTACGTTAACGATAATCTCATCGTGCTAGCTTATTCCATTATCGATGATAACTTAGAAGTAGCAATCCAAAATCTAGGTAATCCGGAATTCTTAGGCATCGGGGTGCGCAAAGGCAATACCGAATTGCTTGATCTGATAAATAAAGAGCTTGTTACACTTAGCAAGCAGGGCTTTTTCGAACGTTCTTACGATGAAACTTTCAAGCCATTTTATCAAGGCGCTGCAGATAAAAAATATTTCTTACTAGATGGGCTCTATGCTATATTTTAGGACGGAATTTAGCAGTGTTTTATCTAACGCCTTCGACTAAAACATCATTTATTATAAGAGGATAATATGCGAAATCCCATTTTAAGGACATAAAATGAAACTACTTTTTATAGCGGCTCTATTTTGTGCGGCGCTTTTTGCCGATAGCCTAGATCAAATCAGACAAAACGGCGTCATTCGCATCGGAGTGCGAGATGCTCATCCGCCGCTTTGCGAGTCTAATGGCGGCAAATTTGAAGGATTTGAGATCGATCTTGCAAACGCTATTGCTAAAGAAATTTTCGGCAAAAAAGAGGGCAAAATCGAGTTCATCCCACTAAGCGTAAATGATAGAATTCCATTTTTAGAGGCAAACAAGCTTGATTTAGTTATCGGTCTATTTAGCATCACCAACGAACGAAAAAGAAAAATCGATTTCTCCCTCCCCTATCTCTCCGTAAATTTGGGCGTATTAACGCGCAAAGCCGACGCTTTTACCGATATCGCGCAGCTTCATGATAAAAAGATCGTATTCGAAGGCGACGCGACAGTAGCCGAGAAATTTTTCAAAACCAAGGGATTTAAAAATTTAGGCCATTGCGCTTCGGCTAAGGAATGCTACGAAATGATTCGAAATGGCGATGCGGATGGCTATATAAACGACAATCTCATCGTGCTTGCATATTCCGTCATCGATGATACTTTAGAAGTGCCGTTTAAAAACCTAGGCCCTAGCGATTTCATCGGCATCGGCGTACAGAAAGACAATAAAGAACTACTTGATTTCGTCAATGCAGAGCTCATTAAACTAAGCAAAGAGGGCTTTTTCAAAAAGGCCTACGAGCAGAGTTTTGATCCATTTTATCGCGGTACAGCGGATAAGAAATATTTTCTGCTAGATGGAATTTATAATATGCTCTAAGAGCTTGCTTTAAATTTATAAGTCCGGCTTTTAGAATTTTAATAAATAAAATTTCCCGCTTCGTTTGAAGGCGGAAAAGAGATTAAATTTAAGGATTTGCCATGAAATTGCTTCTTGCAATGTTGCTACCATTTATCGTTGCTTTTGCCGATAGTCTGGAACAGATCAGATCAAAAGGCGTCGTTCGCATCGGTGTTTACGACGGACAGCCTCCTTTTAGTGAGCTAAACGATGGAACTTTTGAGGGCTTTGAAGTTACAATGGCACAGGCCATAGCAAATGATCTTTTCGGCGAAAAAGGCGGCAGAATCGAGCTTGTGCCGATGAAGGTCGAGGATAGAATTCCAGCTTTAGTAAACAACCGCGTAGATATCGTCATCGCTACGATTACCATTACGCCTGAACGCGCGCAGCAGATCGATTTTTCAACACCGTATTTTTCGGTAAATCTTGGAGTTTTAACCCGCAAGGCCGATAGAATAAAATCCTTAGCCGATCTGCGAGAGAAGAGAATTTTACTCGAAAGCGGCGGTACGGGCGAGGCATTTTTTAAACAAGAAGGTTTTGGAAATTTTACATTTTGTAAGATCGCCAGAGAGTGCTACCGCATGCTAAAAGACGGCGACGTGGACGCCTACGCGACCGATAATCTAATCGCAATGGCATATCCGGTAGTCGATAGCGAGGTAGAAGTGCCGCTTAAAACTCTAGGCAAGCCCGATTTCATGGGTATTGGCGTTCAGAAAGGCAATAAAGAGCTACTGGATTTCGTCAATGCAGAGCTTATAAAGCTAAGCAAAGAAGGCTTTTTTGAAAAGGCATACGAGGGAACTTTTAATCCATTTTATCACGGCGCTGCGGATAAAAGATATTTCTTGCTAGATGGAATTTACAGCTTCTTGTAGGATTTGCGGCTCATTTTAAAATTTATCACGCAAGATTTATCGCGTAAATTCTATCTCCTGCTCGCTATACTTTAGCTCTTGCAGCAGGGATCACGTAAAATTTTAGCGCGCAATCTTACTCGTTTAAATTTTTCAAAAAAGCTTTTTCGCGGGCGAAACGGCACTTATATAAAATTCCGCTCGTTTAAAATTTATCCTGCATAAATTTTACCGCAGCTTGAATTGCCAGAATTAACTTAGCTCAGATTTTTATTATTTCAAATTTTACTAAAGATCCTCTTGCTGGGATTTTTTCACCACTTACAATCCGCTCAAAATGCCCCCTAAAAAAGGGTTAAATTTTGCAGTCAAGAATTTATTCTGCACAAAGAGTAAATTTTTACTACTTGAAATTACAAACGCAGCCCCCTCTGTCAAAAACCGATCAGTGATTTTCATATTGCAAACTGATCTATTTTTATGTATAATCGCAAACTTTATGAATTTTAAAGGATCAATATATGAAAAAATCCATCTGCTCCTCTATGCTTAGCCTCGCAGCGGTGCTCGCACTAGCACCCGCACAAGCGCTTTGCAATGCAGATTCTAATCCGCCGCTTATCCATACCCATAATAACCTCTATTCGGCTGGATTTAGCGGCAATACTAGCGGCAGCGGAAGCACCAGCCCAAATGGCAATATTACGACGATTACGGGCGTTGTAAGCGGCGGGACGGACTACTCCAGCAGCGTGATTTACGGCGGAGGAAGCGGCGATGGGATCGCTGGCTTTACCGAGTTGAATTCTGCTTCCAACAATAGACTTACGATTAGAGGTACAAACGCTTACGTGGGTATCGCAATAGGTGCTGAGGCCAAGGGTGTATCGGATAATTACGTGAGCTTAGAAAATGGCTCTAAGGTAAATTTGGTCGTGGGCGGACAAGGCATAGCGGCGTCTAAAACGGGCAACGAAGGCGAAGCGACGCGAAATCAGGTTTTTGTAAAATACGGCGCCGAAATTACGGGAAATGCCGATAACTTCGGCGGTAGCTCAAATAGACATTACAATATCATCGGCGGCAGAAGTGGAGCGGATAAAAAAGCCTCCTCCAACGCCGTAACGATCGACGGAGGCACTATCGGCAACGGCTCCGTTACGAATGTAATCGTGGGCGGTATAGTAAGCGGCGGCGGTGATGCCGTATCAAATAGAATAACTATCAAAGGCGGTACGTTTAGAGGGAACTTCGATATATTCGGCGCTCAATCCTCCGCGGGAAAAAGTAGCTACAATAGCGTCAATATAACGGTGCCTTATTATGGCAGCACAAATACTATCACTCTAAACGGAAACGGTAGAATTTGGGGCGCAGCGGGCGGAAGCGGAAATTCCACCGCAAACTCCGTCACTATAAATGCAAGACTAAAAGCGCAAAATTACCAAGTAGTAGGCGGCCAAGCAAATAGCGCTAGCGTAATGAGTGCAAATCGCGTAGAGATCAATAACGACGATGCAATCGTAGGCAGCGTCACAGGCTCTTTGGGCGGCGCCTCGAGCTCGCGAAGCGTAGTTGATCTCTACAAAGGTACCGTAAAAGGCGATGTCGCTGCAGCAAGCGGCATCACGGGCGAATCGGATGGTGATAGAGTTACTCTAGGAGCATCAGACTCCAACAAAGGCGTACACATCGGAGGCAATGTCTATGGCGCACGTGCAGGAAGTGTCAAAAACGCAGTCGTTTATATCAATAAAGAAAGAACGACGATAGCAGGAGACGTTTATGCAGGCTACGCTACAAGCGGCAGCGTCGAGAATAGCAACGTAAATTTTAGAGGCGGCACTATAAGCGGTACAATCTACGGCAGCAATAAGCCTACGGATAAAACTAATACTTTGCATATAGAAAATTGGGTCGGCGGCGGTGTGAAAAAAGCCAAGGACATTAAAAATTTCGGCTCTATAAATTTTCACGATCTATATTCCACTACCCAAGCCGATGCGCCTCTTACTCTAACCACTAGCGGCAATACGAATTTAAACGGCACAAAGATAGAGGGTATAAAATCAGATCTTGGCGAAGGAAAGTACTATCTGATACATAATTCAGGCGGCGGCACGATCACCAGAGCCGCACAAACCGTGCAAGATAATCAAATTTATACGATTACCGACAAAGACCACTATCAAATCACCGGCACTACGATCGAGGTCGAAAACAATAAGAATTTAATCATACAAAAAGGCACTCTAACTCGCTCTTGGATAGACCCCAACTTCGATCAAAGCGAGCTAATGCAAAATCAAAATTCTAACAAAGCTGCGGGCGCCACTGAGCTATTCGGTAATAAAGGCAACACCGTAATCGTAAAAGATGGTGCAGGCAATCTAGGCGGCAAAAATATAAGCTCGGGCAGAGACGATGCTACCGACGGAAGCAATAGCATCCACGATAACCACACTAAGATTAGAGGCGGAAGCAGCATAGGCGAGATCGACGGCGGGTACTCAAATTCCGCTACCCCGCAAGAAATTTATAATAACCACGTAACTTTCGAAGCAAGCGGAATAGACGTGGGGTATGTAAATGCGGGCATCACTATAGCAGTAGCGGCGGCGGAAACATCCACGATAATAGCGTAACTACGAATGCTACGATAATCCGCAATAGCATTTACGGCGGCAATACTAGCAACGGAGAAGCCAAATCCAATATCGTAACTATAAATAACGGCAGCGTAGGAGCAATGGCGGTAGGCGGTAAGGGAAACAGCGCGATTTCCAACACTATCACTCTCAACTCGGTAAACGTAGGCGGAAGCGTATACGGCGGAAAGGCTAGCGGCACCGCCTCCTCCAACACTGTAAATTTAAACGGCAACACGCAAGTTGCTGGCAACGTCTACGCGGCGGAAGCTACTAGTGGCAGCAACAACGTAGTAAATTTCAGAAGCGGTAGCGTAGCAGGCACGATATACGGCGTATCTAGCGCAAACGCTAGCAATTCGGGCAACAGCTTAAATATCCTATCTTCAAACTCAGGCAATGGCCTAAATGCAGGGAATTTTGCAAATTTCAATAAATTGGAATTCAATTTAGCTTCTCTTAGCGAGATTGAAAATGATGCTTCATCAAGTACCAAAAGAGCTTTAAGCTTGACGGGTTCTGGCAATACTGATCTAAGCGGTACCGATATATTTGTGAATTCCGCAAGCGAATTTAACGCTTTAAACAATGCAAGCTATCCAGATGGCGATAATAAGAAATACACACTTGCCTATAAAAGCGGAGGCGGTAAATTTACCGGATATGATCCGCGCTTTAAAGACAAGGGCTACGTAACTCAACTAAATAAAAACTATGTCATAAAAGATGCCAATACCTTTAGCAGAAACATAGGCGGTATGCATATAAGCGAGGATGAGCGGGAGCTTTATATCCAAAAGCTTATTAAAACTAACGAGAGCATAAATGGGGATTTCGATGCGGATGAGCTGCAGAAGTATCTAGGTGCTGGCGGTCTTAACGGAAATAACATAAATATAGGCAAAGCGGGGGAGGATAAGAATTTTAACGGTAGAAATATCCACGCAGCAGGCGCAAACAATACGTTAAATTTCATCAGCGGTCATAATGTAGGCGTAATAAGCGCAAGCGGTGGCGGCAACACCCTTAACATAGGAGCTAGCAATAGCTCTCCTGCGGCAGTAAATTCCTTAAGCGCTAAAAATATTAGCGGTTTTGACAGGCTAAACTTCTTTCTTCCTAACTCTATTAGAGCAGGCGATAGCGTACTTACCCTAAGCGACCCTACTGCCAATACCGATCTAAGCAACGTAAGCAATATCACGGCTTATATAAGCGGAGTAAGCGGTCCGTTAAGTCCAAGCAGCGAGATTCATCTAATCAATAAGCAAGGAAGCGGCAGCCTTATAGCTCCTAACGCAGCCAATATGCATGCAACGCTAAATGTAGGGGTAAGTCTAAGCTATAGCCCTAAAATTTATCAAAGCGGCAATTATTTAAATTTAGGATTTGATGCTTCCTCGGCTCCTAGCGCGCGCGTAAATTCTAATACCAAATCCTTTGCAGAAACCAGAGCTGCAAGCTTAGCTAGCTTAAAGAGCGGAAGCGAGTTGATTACCAACTACCTAGATAAGCTAATACCTGATGGCCACTTAGAGCTATTTCCTTTTGCTATAAGCGAAGCTTACTCTTTAAGACATGAGACGGGCTCACACGTAAATTCCAAAGGCTATGGAGTAGCGGCAGGACTTGCTAGCTTAACTCCGAATTCCGCAGGAGAGATACTAAGCGGAGTATTCGTAGAATATGGAAGAGCAAACTACGATAGCTACTTAGATAGCGGTCTACATGCAGACGGTATAAGCGAATATATAGGCGGAGGCTTGATGCTAAAGCAAAACTTTACTAGCGGCACCTATTTAGATGCAAGCTTTCATGTAGGTAAGATAAGCAGCGACTACAATAGCAACGACTGGACCTATGCCATAGCTCCAGGAGTATTGGCTCATAATGAGAAGTTTGATATCAGCTCAACCTATATAGCTACTCATATAGGAGTAGGTCAGATCTTTGATCTAAGCGAAAGAAACAAGCTGGATATCTACGCTAAATGGCTATATGCTTACACGGATGATGCAGATGCCTCTATAAGCTCGGGAGAGAGATATCACTTTGATAGCGTTACATCTAATAGGCTAAGAGCGGGTCTTAGAGATACTATAAATTTAAAAGACGAGCATAACTTATACGTAGGAGGAGCATATGAGTATGAGTTTAGCGGAGATGCTAAAGCATCTACCATGGGACTTGACGCTCCTAAGCCTAGCCTAAAAGGTTCAACCGGAGTATTTGAAGCAGGCTATAAATACGATAGCAAAAACCTTATCCTTAGCCTAGGAGGCAAGGGCTACATAGGCAAAACAAGAGGCGGGGCTATCAATGCAGGGTTTGAGATTATGTTTTAAATTTTAAGAGATGTGTAAGCCCTAGCTCGCACATCTATAAAATTTCAGATCCTATATAAAATTTCAGGGGCGGGAGATTTCTCGCCCCTTTTTAAATTTAGACGCTACGCAGATGATCTTGTTTGCAGTGCATAAAGAGACCATCGATCTTGCAATGCAAAACGGGATAAATTTTAGTACCTTCACTCTTATGCGATAACGATCTTATTAAACGCGCCGTATACGCCCGCGTGAAATTTTATCACACCGCGGGCTCACTCTTTCTCGCACTCGCTTGTTTGGGGTATGCAGACGCAGTTCGGATCGAGCCTTGAAGAGGCTGCGTTAAATTTTAACCTAGCCGCCAGGCATAAAATGCACGCCGTAATGATCCCCACTACGGCAAAGGCATTTATACCGCTAATCGCGGCGGCTAGCCCCAAGGCGCCGCCTAAGCACATAGCGCACAAAACGAGATCCTTATCGATCTTGCCGCGAAAGATGATGGCGAAAAATAGCGCCGTCGCCACGCCGCTTACGAAGATGTTGCTCGCCGCGAAGAGATAGTTTAAAATTTCGCCGCCGAAGCTTGCTAAAAGTAGCGCGATCGCGCCGAAGCCTAGCGTAGCGATGCGGTAAATTTTTAGATCCTCGCTTCGCAAAATATCGTGCGCGAAGATGCTAGAAGCCGTGATCAAGCAGGTGTCCGCAGAGGATATGATCGCCGCCAATAGCCCCAGCATCAAAACCGAGCCCAACGATGCAGGCAGCGCGTTAAAAAGGCTTACGTTAAGCAGATTTTCGCCGCTCGTGCCGTCGGCTGCAAGGCTCATCGCGCCAAAACCTATAAAAGCGATCATTATGCTGCTGATTGCGATTCCAACAGCACCGAAGATAGAGCCTAGGATCGCCGCGCGCTCGTCCTTTGCGCTTAAAATTCTAGAAAACAGCATCGGATCGATCACGTAGCTAGTACCGATAACCAGCAGATAATATCCGATCTTATCGTATCCGAAGGCGTCATTTTTGAGCGTAAAATTTACATTTTCAAATACTTGCGGCGAATTAAAATTTAGCCATAGCAAAACCGCCAAAAACGCCGCGATTACGATAGCGTATTGATATACATCGCTTCTAATGACCGCTCTTTGCCCGCCCAAAATCGTATAAACGATGATGACCGCGCCTCCGATGAACAGTGAGGAGTTGAAATTTAGATCAAACGTCGAGAGTATGCGCGCGCTAGCGCTAAACTGCGCCGCTAAGATAGCGCACCACGCTACGCAAATGATGACTGCGCTAACGAGCCTGGCTCTTTTGTCAATAAAAATTTCTGCAATCTGCGCGAATGTCAGCGCTTTGCTCGCGCGTAGAATTTTCGCAATAAAAATCGCTAAAATCATCAGTCCGATCGCGCCGCTTAAAAGCCACCAAACCGCGGCAAATCCATACTTTTGCATATTCGATACCACGCCGATCGTAGCTGCGCCGCCCACGCAGGTAGCGACTATCGAAAATGCAATCTCAAAAGCGCTAGCCTTTCTGTCTGCGACCAAAAACCCCTCAAGAGCGGTCTTTTTACGAAATTCCAAATAGCCCACCAAAAGTAGAAATATGATAAAAACGATTAAAATTTGCAATCTTATCCTTTATAAATTTTTAATTTTACCGCATCGCGTATCGCTTCGCAAAGCGCTTGCGTATCGCTTCTGGGCGTGATGAACGGCGGCATGAGATAGATGTTTTTGCCAAACGGTCTGATCCAAACGCCCCTTTTTACGAAAAACTCCTGCAGCGCCTCTACGTCCACCGCCTCCTTCATCTCTACGACGCCGATAGCGCCCAAGGTGCGAACGTCCGCCACGCCGTCTAAGCTCCTGCACTCCTTCAGGCCCTCTTGCAGGTCGGAGTGGATTTGCGCGACCCTCTGCGCCGTGTCCTGCGTGCACAAAATTTCTAAATTTTTAAGCGAAACGGCACAAGCTAGAGGGTTTGCCATAAAAGTCGGTCCGTGCATCAAAACGCCGCCGTTTCTGCTCACGCCGTGTGCGATCTTTTCGTTCGTCAAAACAGCCGCAAAGCTCATAAACCCGCCGCTTAGCGCCTTGCCTATGCAGATTATGTCGGGCGCCGCGCCGCAGTATTCGTATGCAAATACCCTGCCCGTGCGCCAAAAGCCGGTGGCGATCTCGTCAAAGATGAGCACCGCGTCCGCTTCGTCGCACAGCTCGCGGAGACGGTCTAAAAATTTCGGATGGTAAAACCACATCCCGCCGGCTCCCTGGACGACGGGCTCGATGATGATCGCTGCGATCTCATCTTTGTTTTCTTTAAAAATTTTAGAAATTTCATCCGTGCTAGATGGGTCAAACGGCGCGTCGAAGCGGCAGCTCGGGCGCGGTGCAAAAATTTGACGCGCCAAGATACCGCTAAATAGCGAATGCATGCCGGTGACCGGATCGCAAACGCTCATCGCGCCGAACGTATCGCCATGATACCCGCCTCTGACAGTTAAAATTTTATTCTTTTTAGGCGATACGTTTTGCTGATAGCAGATCGCGGCCTTTAGCGCGACCTCGACCGCTACCGAGCCGCTGTCCGCGTAAAAGATGCGATCAAATTGCGGCAACATCGAGAGTAGCTTTTTGCCTAAATTTATCGCGGGCGCGTGGGTAAGCCCGCCGAACATCACATGAGAAAATTCCTTCATCTGCGCGGTCGCCGCGGCATTTAGCGCCTCGCTGCCGTATCCTTGAACGGCGCACCACCAAGAGCTCATCCCGTCGATCAGCGCGCCTTGCGTCGTGTAAATTTTATTGCCTTCGGCGCGGAGCACGCCGTGCGCCTTAAGCGGGTGCGTCGCGGAAGTGTAGGGGTGCCAAAGATGCTTCGCATCGAAGTTTAGATCAATGGGGCCCGTGTTTGAAGTGCTCATGAGCGGCGGCGCGACGCGGCTGCTTTTAATTTCGCCGTCTTGTTCGCAGACCTGCGCTGCGACCAAAGCGCAGCGAGCATCGCTATTTTTAGAATTTCCATCTAAATTTGCACCCTTCTGACCGCTTTGCGCCGTATCCAAGGCTACCGCAGCGGTTTCGTTTAAATTTGCCGCACTCGCGTCCATCTGCGACGGATCTTTAAAATTTAGCGAGGCGATAAAATTTTCAAAAGAGCGCGCTGCCGCTGTAAAGTCGTCCTTTTGGGATTTGCGTAGCGATATTACGGGTATGCCTTTGAGCTTGCTTTTCAGATACGCTGCGTTTGATACGCAAATTTCGTCCTTTTGGTCGGTAAAATTTAGAACCAGTGCCGCGATTTTAAGCCCGTGCGAGTGCAGGACATAGACGCTGCAAAGTGCGCTGTTTATCGCGCCCAGCTCGTTTTTACAGACCAAAACGATCGGCGCATCTACCGCTCTCATCACGTCCAAAAAGCTCTCGTGCGAGTTTAGCGGCACGAAAATACCGCCCGCGCCTTCGATCAGCGTGATTTCGCACTGCGCTGAATGAGCGTCGATAAATTTTAAAATTTCATCCGTCTTGATCTCGCGGCGCTCCAAACTCGCGCTGTAATGCGGCGAAGCGGGAAATTTAAACGCATAAATCGGCGCAATGTCGCTATCTGCGCTTACTTTAGCATACTCGCTTACATCCGGCGCGACAAGCCTACCGCCGCTCATCTCGCATCCCGTCTGCACGGGCTTTAACGCGATTGCTGTGCGACCGCTTTGTAAAAACGCCCGCAGAAGCGAAGCCGTAACGAATGTCTTTCCTACCTCCGTATTCACGGCGGTTACAAAAAATTTCAATCTCGCTCCTTTAAAGCCCATCATAGCTGAAATCAAATAGCGGCGTTGAAAAGAGGTACCGCACTAAACCCAAGCGAATGTCGATCGCAGGTAAAGTAGGGCGGTCGACAAAAAGGACAAAAACATATAAAAGAAGAGATTCCTGCAAAGTAAGGCATAGCGCAGGAAGCGCAAATTTGGACGCATTATAAAATTTTAGCCTTTGCGGTTACGGATTTTATTTTGAGTTCGTAAATTTTCATGCGCTTTAATGATGCTCTGGAGGCGAACTCCACGCGCGACATGTAGTTTGGGGTGTATTTTTCGCATAGTATCCGCAGGGCGTAAATTTTACGCTCGTCATCTTCTATTTCACTTGCTTCGCAAACGGCGATCGCGCTGCGGTACTCCGTCGTATAAACTCTAGAGCCTAAAGCGGCAGCGTCGTTTGCGATAGATCGGTATTCTTCGTCGCTTGGGGTAGGAACGCGGTTATAGCTAACAAAAACCGCCGTTACCGCGCGTCCGTTTTGAAAGAGTTTTGCCTTTGTGCCGGCAGGCGCGCCGTGGATGTAAATAACGTCTGCATCGCGTACGGGCGAGATAGGCACGCTAAAAATTTCGCCGCTATCGTCTATGCAGCTAAGCGTAGCGTACTCGCTCTCGTCGATGATTTTTAACGCCTCATCTTCGCTTAGCTGCCTATCTCGTCTACGCATTTAGTCCATCTGGTTGCGTAGGAATGCGGGCTCGTCGAGCTCGTCGTAGGTTTCGTCTCCGTTAAAATCGCCGCTACTTACCTTTTGTCTAGAAAAGATAGAATTTCGACCCATGCTCTCTAAAAGCGCCTTTCTGCGATCGGCTACGTTATCGCTGGCGACCTGCTTTTTTTCCTCGACGCTCCTTTCAAAGCCGGTGGCGATGAGAGTAACTTCGACGCGGTTGTTTTCCATCTTAGGATCGGTGGTGGTGCCCCAGGTAACGTCGGCGTCCTTATCCACGGTATCTTCGATGATATTCATCGCGGATTCGATCTCAAGCAAGGAGCAATCAGGCGACATCTTAAAATGCACTAACACGCCCATAGCGCCGTGAATGGAGGTATTATCCAAAAGCGGAGATTGGATCGCGCTTTTTAGCGCTTCCTCCGCCGCGCCGTCGCCTTCGCTAACGCCGATACCCATCAGCGCTAGGCCTCGGTGAGTCATTACCTTTTTAACGTCGGCGTAATCGACGTTAATATCGCTATCGCCGGATTCTAAGATCACGGAGATCATACCGTTTACGGCTTGGAATAGGACATTATCTACGATCTTAAAGGCATCTTTTAGACCGGTTTTTTTATCGATGATCTTCAATAAATTTTGATTTGGGATAACGATTATGGAATCGCACTCTTTTTTAAGCTCTTCAAGGCCCTCCTGCGCTAGTCGCATACGCTTTTTACCCTCAAAACCGAAAGGGGTGGTAACGACGCCGATAGTTAGCGCTTTTTTCTCTTTCGCAGCTTTAGCGACTATAGGCGCAGCACCGGTACCGGTACCGCCGCCTAGGCCGGAGCCAACGAAAACGATGTCGGAATAGTCCAAGCGGTCTTTAAGATCGTCGTAGTTCTCCTCCGCAGCCATCTTAGCAAGTACCGGATCCATACCGCAGCCAAGACCTTTGGTGGTGCTTTCGCCGAGTAAAATTCTAGTATTTGCGATCGATTTTTCTAAAGCCTGCGCATCGGTGTTGGCCACCATTAGTTCGACGTCTGTTTTAGTAAAACCCTCGCGAATCATATGATTGATCATATTGCATCCGCCGCCGCCGACGCCGATCACCTTCATCTTAGCACCGTAGATGCCCTTTCTTTCTTCCATACTATATCCTTTCACGAGTATCTCCTTAGCTTAAATTTTAAAACCAATTTTTCATAGACGACCAAATTTTATTGAAAAAATTTTGTCCGTCTTTTTTGGGAAGTTGGATATTTAGATCCTCCTTCTTAGCCGCACCGCTATCCGCTCTGACGCCCTCTTTTTCTATCGCCTTGCTGACCTCTTTTTCATAATATTCGTTCACATTTCGTTTCGGAGCCTTGTTTATAACTTCGTCTTTGTAGCGGAGTTTGCCGTTAGAGTCCATCTCGTAAGGGGTAAATTCGCCAAAGCCATACATACAAAGTCCTAGTGCGCAAGAATTTGAAATATCATCAGCAATCTCGTGTAGACCGCCCACGCTCTTTGCTCTTGCAACCCTAACGGAAGTGTTATCAAAAACTATCGCCGCTAGATCGCGCACGTCGTCTAGCTTCGCCATACCGCCGGTAATAACTATACCTGCGCCTATGCGGTCTTTATAGCCGCTTCTTTCGATCTTATCGGCTATCATATCGAAGGTCTCTTTAACGCGAGCGAGTATGACTTGAGAGATGATCTCAAGGCTTATGATGTGGTTTTCCGACTCGCTATCGCCCAAAGCAGGCAGCTCAACTTCGCTATTGCCTTGATTAATCAGATCGTTATAGGTGATCTTTATGTTTTCCGCATACGGAAGCGGCGTATGCAGAGCGCGCGATAGATCATTAGTAACGTTATTGGAGCCAAACATCACAACATCGTTATAACGCAAGGAATTCCCCAGGTGGATGACTATATCGCATGTAGCGCCGCCCATATCGATCAGTACGACACCTAGCTCTTTTTCATCCTTACTAAGCGTAGATATGGATGATGCGTAGCCTGAAAGGACGATGTTATCTACCTTTACTCCCGCCATCTCAACGGATTTTTTCAAATTTTTAATTGAGCTTTCTGGCGCGATGACGATATGCGTAGATACCTCTAGGCGCGTGCCGCTCATACCGAGGGGGTCTTCGATGTGTTCCTGCTCATCAACTCTGAAATCATACGGAAGCACATGCAAGATTACGCTATCGCTAGGCACATTAGCCTGGGCTTCTGCGACCTGCATAGCGCGCTTGATTTCATCTAGTCCGATCTCATTTTCCATGGTTATGACGCCGCGAGATTTAACGCTTTTGGCATATGAGCCAGAGATCGATATAATGGCTTTATCGTAGCTTCTGCCAGCGCCTTTTACCGCCGCTTTTACCGCCTGTTTTATTGAGCCCGCAGCTTGCTCTATGTTTGTTATAACACCCTTTTTGATACCTAAAGTATCGGCTCCGCCAACGCCTAAAACCGTAAAAATGCCGTCATTTTTAGCGATTATCGCGCGAATTTTAGTCGAGCCTATATCTAGACCTAAAATATACTCACTCACTGTCTTTACCTTTAAAATATCTTTCGGTTTTATAGCGCTTTTCTAGCATTTTGGTTAGATCATCTTGCAGATTAGAATTTAATAACGTGGTTATTCTATCGGCTACGATCGTTTTTTCTTTATCTATCTCTTCACTACTACCTAGGCTCTGCTGTGAAATTTTATACACTACGGCTTTATTATCAAACATCACTATCCCTTCTTTCGCAGGCTTATTAAACATATCGATAAGAAATTTATAAAATTCGTCATCGCTTAGCTTAGTGTTGTTTTTACTACTTAGAGATAAGGTGCCGAAATCTTCGCCTTTAAAATTTTTAAGCGCATCTTGGGCTCTTTTTTCAAGTAGCTCTTTACGTTTCTTCGTTTCAAATTCTTTAGAAGCCAAAGACTTAGCTTCTTCAAAGCTCATCTGCCTAGGCTGTTCTACACCGTTTAGTTTAGCAATCAAATATCCGCCTTTGTACTCGAAAGGCTTTATGACATCTCCTGGCTTTGCAACCTCAATCTCAGATATTGGAAAATTGCTAGCCGTAGCAACTATAGTTTCATTAGTATCAAGCTTGCCTTTTTTAATCTCCAGATAATCCTTTGTAGCGTCTTTTTTAACCTGATCCATCCGGTAATCTTTTAAGACATTAGGTTTAGCCTCTGCAAAATCCAATAGTTTATCATCCAGGCTTCTATACTCGCCTCTGTGCTCTTCATAAAATTTACTTAGTTCCGTCTCATTCACGTCGGCTTTACTAGGCGCCACGAAATAGGCCCCTAGATTATATTTTTTCTCGGTCATAAAGTGCGATTTCTCGCCTTCCCAAAATTTCTTTAGCTCGTCATCGTTAAAAGTGACGTTAGCATCGGCGTAGATTATCTCTGCAGAAACCTTATCCTGCATCAGCTGCGATGCAGCAAATGCTTCTACGATCTTAGGGCTAGGCGTTATTTTTAGCGCTTTGCCGAGCTTTTCTAAAGTTAGGACCTTTTGTAGATTGCGCTCAAATTCTTTTTTAGTAAGTCCGGAATTTTTTACTACGTTGTTGTAAAGTTCCTTACTAAATGCGCCATTTTCTTGGAAATTCGGCGAGTTTAACACAAATTCCGCCACATCTTTATCACTAGCCTGAATGCCTAAATCTTTAGCAAAATTTAGAAAATACGCTTCGCCGATTAGCTGATCTACTGCTATCTGATCTAGATGCATATTTTTGGCTTGTTCTTGAGTAAATTGCCCATCGCTCATAGCGTTTAATCTATTGTATAACTCGGTTGATTTTATCTTATATTCTTGATTGGTTATGGAAATCTGCCCTACTCTAGCGATTGAGCCTGCGCGGTTAGCGTTCATATCATATGCACCCCAGCCGACGAAGCCTGCGCCCACGAAGGCTATCGTGCTTATCCAGATCGTCGGTATAAGCGACTTCTTATGCTTTTGCATCCATTCTATCATCTAAATCCTTAAATAGCTAACTAAAGAAATTTTTTGTTAGTAATTATACAGATAAAACCTTATGAAAGGCTGAAAAATAGGCATTTTTGGCGAATTATAACGCGTTAGTAAATGATTTGGTATACATTAATCTTAGCTTAGCAAAAGTAGCTTCGAACTCATTTCTAAAATCGCTATTTTTTTCGCCATTTGCTGCGCGCTCCTTGCATGGGCAAAAACCCCATAGCCTCGGATCACCATTATATCGCTATTTTCATTTATCATATAGTTACAAATTTCATACGGCGCGCGCTCGTGCCAATCGTCGTAGTTCTTAGGATCGTAAATTTCAATGCGCTTAAATTTGCTCACCCCAAAGTAATCTCGCGGCAAAATAAAATCATGCTCCAGCGTATATGCGACGAGATATGGTGGTGTCGCGTAGGTTACGAATTTCGCCTCTTTTATATTTTTGTAAATATTTATATGTATATCGCTATCGATGCTAGCATCCTGCCAGCGGTAGTCTTTTTTTGAAAACAGCGTTATAAAATCATCCCTATCCAGGCTATCAAAAATCGCGTCTTTTTTGTTGATCAAAAATTGATTTTCTTTAATTTTTGCTGAAATCGAGCCGTGAAAGATCCCAAAAAGCCTATCTCTAAACATCGAAAGCGAAATTTTGCGCAAAATTTCATAATAATACTCGTCCATCTCTCGCCTTTGTAAAAAATTTCGCTATTATATAGGATTAGAAATTTCAAAAGGATAAATTTAAGTGCAAGCTCCACATATTCCGGTACTTTTTTCGCAAACGATCACCGCATTTTCGCAGATTGAGGACGGCTATGTTATCGACTGTACGTTAGGCTACGGAGGGCATAGCGAGGGCATTTTGACCGCTAATCCGCGCCTTAAGCTTATCGCTTGCGACAGAGATGCCGAAGCGATAGAATTTTCGCGCGAGCGGCTCAGTAAATTTAAAGATCGCATAGAAATCCACAAAGCAAAATTTAGCGAAATTTTAGGAATTCTGCCCGAGCAAAAGCTCCGCGCAGTTCGCGGGATATTAGCCGACATCGGCGTTTCGTCGCTTCAGCTAGATAAAAACTGCCGCGGCTTTTCCACTAAAAGCGACGCGCTGGATATGCGAATGGATGCAGGCGCAGCGCTAGATGCGGCGTATGTCGTAAACAGCTACTCGCAAGCGGATCTGGCGCGCATTTTCCACGAATACGGCGAGCTAACAAACGCTAACGCAATCGCTGCTAAAATAGCTACTGCACGGGCTAACGCACCACTAACAAGCGCCAAAGCTTTGGCAAATTTAATCGGAACGAAGCCCGTTAAAGGGCGCAGCATCAGCACGGCTACGCTAGCATTTCAGGCGATCCGCATCGAGGTAAACGACGAGCTTGGCGAACTAAAGCGCCTGTTCGCGTTCATTGAGCAAAAATCGCGCGATTCAATTCTAACTAATGTAACTGTCGCTATAATTTCATTCCATTCGCTTGAAGACCGCATAGTAAAGGAGCGATTTAGGGTGTGGGAGCGCGATTGCGTCTGTCCTAGAGAATTTATGCGCTGCGAATGTGGCGGCGGGCATTCGTTAGGCAAAATCCTAACCAAAAACCCTATAATAGCGGACGCGCAAGAGCTTGCGCAAAACTCGCGAGCAGCGAGCGCGAAGCTTAGAATTTTTCGACTGAAATAACCGCCTTTACTTGCTATAAATTTTAAATTTTGACGAAATTTTGTAAAATTTATAGATTTGCAGGCATTAAATTTTAAAATTTTACGGAATTTTGAAATTCAGCTTTCAAAGATTCGCTTTAGAATTTATGATATTTTCAGCGTTATTTCGAACGCGCAATGTCTAAATCATAAAATTTAACGTTGAATTTTACGCTATATTTAACGTATAATTTTATGAGATTTAGTTGCTGCATATTTTAAAAACTAAGTGGCAACATAGATATAAAACCGAGCAAAAGTTAAAATTTGGCGCCTAAAGCAAGCGGCATAATGCCAAATCTCGTTCTTTGCTTTAACGAAATTTTGTAAGCGAGCAGTAGTTTCATTGACCTTTTAGACGATAGAGCCTATCTTGCAAGTGATATCCTTCACTTAGCGTTTTAAGACGCATCGAAGACGCAGTAAAATTTTAAGCGGTTTTTCAGACGATTTGACAAAATTTTATAAGATAAGCCGAGTAAAGTGAACTTGATTTTTACCTGTCAAAATGAATTTCCCAAGCAGGCGGTGCAAAGGCGGCGAAAATAGACAAAGCCGTTAAATTCCGCTTGCCAATATAGAATTTTGCAGATAGATAGCGGATAAAGTAAATGAAATTTCGCCGTAAATGCGAAAACTATCAACGTAAAAATTTTAAACTAGACAGCGGGACTTAGCAGATAACTCTGCTGCCGATATAAATTTTGCAAGCCGGCAGCGTATAAAAAAATGAGTAAAGGCAGCATAGTTTTGCCCGCTACGGCGGAATTGATCTTTACCTAAATTCCACGAGCCTGCCGGTGCAAAGAGTGAGCAAAATTAACAAAAATAGCCTGCTAAAGTAAAATTTTGCTTTTGCTGGCCGAGATAGAATTTGGCGAGTTAAGATAAAATTCCATTTACTGAGGTAAAATTGCAAAGAAAAATTTTGCTCGTAGCTTTGCTTTTAAATTTTACCTTAACGGCCCATTGCTGGGTACACACTTTGCTGGATACACGCTAGCTGCAGGCTTCGAGCAGAATTTTATCTGACACAGGCGCCTTGGCGGCGAGTAAAGATAAGATCGTGGTTTTAAATTTATGGAGATTTTAGATGAATAAATATGAATATTTTGCCGACGACGATGACGGGCACGACTTCGCAGGAACATCTGATCTAGCGGGCATAGAGCTTGCGAAAAGACGAGCTATGGAGGATCTGACGGATGAGGAGCTAGAGGATAAGCTTGCCGCAGATCTTTCTGTAAAACGAAACTACGCGGGCGCAGCGGGCGGTTACGACGATTTTACTAGCTTGGGATTCGAAAGTTCAGGCTTTACAAGCACCCAAAACCATTTAAATTCCGAAAGCGGCGGAACAAAATTTAATAAAAGCAACAAAGTAAAATTCAAAGGACGCGGCGACGTAAATCTTTCAGCCGCTCGCGGCAGCGATAATTCCAGTGGAGCGAGTTACGGCGATTTTACAGGTGCCAATTTTGTCGGCAAGGCGGATTACGCGGCGTTTGCAGATGCAAGCTTTACAGGCACGCAAAATCAAAATTACGCGGATCTGGGCGCGCATGATTATGCAAGCCTTGCTGCAGGGCGCAGCTACGGCAGTTTTGCTGGCGCACAAGACGAACTACTACGCAACTACGACGCCGAGAAAAAAAAGGAGAAAAATCTCACGCTTTATCAGCTTTTAGTCGTTTATCTGCTGATCGGATTTGCGTTTTTGCTGACGGTGCCGGCGATTTACATCCGCAACGAAATTTATTACATCAGCCGCGACATCGCCGCGCTTCGTACCAAGCACGAAGTTTTGCTTGAGGAAAATCGTGCGCTTAACAACGATATCGAATATCTACGCTACAAAAATGAAATTTTAGATCCGCAAAGTGTGCAAGAAAATGGGCGCTGATGGGATTTTGCTCGCAGCGTTTGCGTTTTTTGCTGCGCTAGTGCTTGCCCTGCTGATCGCGCTCGTGCTGCAAAACCGCCGCATAAGCGATGCAAACTCCGCGCTTAGCGAGTTTTTGGGCGAGAAACTTACGGCTCAAAGTGCGAGAGCGAGCGCCGAGCTTTTCAAGCTAAATCAAAGCCTAAACGACGGCTTTAACGATAAGCTCTATTATCTTAATAGATCCCTAGGCGAGGGTTTGCAGCGCCAAAATAGCGCGCTTAGCGAGAATTTAAGCTCGCTGGATCGTGGCTTTAAGGACATAGCGGAAAATCTAGCGCGAATGAGCGAGCAAAATAAAACTTCACTTCAGGTGCGTGACGAAATCGCAAGGCTAAACTCGATTTTAGGTAATGTCAAACTACGCGGCAACTTCGGCGAGTACCGATTAGAGAGAATTTTATCGATGATTTACGGGCAAAACGCCGCGTTTTATGAGCTGCAAAAGCACCTACCAAACGGCAGAATCGCAGATTGCGCGCTACATATCGCAAAAGAAAAAATTCTTTGCATTGACTCAAAATTCCCACTTCAAAGCTATGAAAAAATTATCGCCGCCTCCGCCTCAAACGACGCCGCAGCGCTTGCTAGTGCGGATAAGCAACTCGCCGCTGATATGAAAAAGCATGCCGCAGATATCGCGGAAAAATACATCATACCGCCTCTTAGCACGGAGTTTGCGGTGCTATTCGTGCCGAGTGAGGCGGTTTTCGTCTACGTCTGCGAGAAGCTGCCGCAGGTGCTTGAATACTGCGCGCAAATCGGCATTTTTGCGGCATCACCCACGACGCTACTGGCGCTTTTAGGCACGATCCGCACCTTCGTAAAAGACGAGGCGCTCGCGCAAAATATAAAATCGGTAAAAGATGAAATTTACGCGCTAAAATCGGACTTTGAGACGCATGCCAAGTATGCGACGGCGCTTCAAACATACGCGGATAAGCTCGCTGCACAAGCGGAGCTTTTAAACAAAAATGCAAAATCTCTAAAAGCCCACTTTGAGCGTTTTAGCGAGCTGTAATGAGGGCAAACCGTAGCGTACAATGCGGCTTGGAGTGCTTTAACAAGCTTATAACGTGACGAAATTTCGCAGGCAGGCGAGTGGCATTCAAATTAAATTTGCACTTCGCCTATTTTGCAGATAAAATTTCCATTTGAGGCAGATAGACGGAATTTAAAACTCAGCTTAATGGATTTGTTACTCGAGCGAGCAGAATTCAAAGGCTGTCTGATGCGCATAAAATTTGATCGGCTAAATTTCATGGGCGCGCGAGCAAATTCAATCCGCTTAAGCATTAAACTCACACCCTCGTCACGATGCAGCAAGATCAATCGATACGCTTTTCGCCCAAGAAATTCAGCGCTGCTATACCGAAACAAAATTTGACGCCGCATTATTGCGTACGTAATTTGCGGTTGCAGGCAAAATTCTACATTTCAGAGGCAGAATTCATGATTCATGAGCTAAATTTCATATTTTGGCGAAACTCTAAAAAGCGGCTTACGGGATACTATGAATTTCAAATAGCAGCGCTGCGAGCAGGATTAGCCGTTTAGCGCTGAGAAATTTATGGGCGTTGCGCGAATATAATTTCATATTTTGACAAAATTTAAAAAACTATCTGCAAGCACGCAAAATTAATCTGCAATCCCGAAAGCTCATAAATTTGTATTTTACGGCGACACAAAACCTCGCGCATTAAAGCGTAGCCAAGATAAACATCGCGCTAATACGCGGTGGTGCTTTGGACGGTTGGTGCGAGCGTAAAGCAAAAACCGCGGCTACTTGCAAACTCAAACCCTTGCTCCGTATAAACAAGCCAAATAAAATTCTACGCCGAATATTTTTTGTCGCCGTTCGTAAAATTTCAGCGCAATTTAGCTCGCGAAATTTTATCAGCCGCAGCAAGTGGCGTAAATTTTAAATTTAACTCGCGAAATTTTAAAGTCGTAGCATTCTGAGCGGCTAAATTATCGGCAAACTCTCATGAGGCTTTAGCTTTTGCATTGCAGGCTTGCAGGCTTTTTAACATTATCTACCGGGCGACTCATTTTGTGAATTCGGCGTTTATTCGGAGTAAAATTTCAAAAACGGACGCGAATCTCAAAACGGATGCCGTATTTAAAAATACGAAAAGATTAGACGCGCAATCTTACGCGGCGGCAAGATGAAATTTTAAGTTCGACGCGGCGCCAAAACACACAAAATTCTCTTGCGAAATCGTAAAATTCTAAAATTTCTCGACAAAAATCAAAGCCATAGCACTGCAAATTCGCCAAATACCTTCGCGCTAAAAACCCAAAAAATCTCGCTGCTATAGTCTCGAAAAACCGCACATCTTAAAACTCTGCGAGTAAACTGAAATTACCAAGCGCCTCAAAACCGCATACGCAAGCGGAAAAATCGCACTGCACCTTAAAGCTACCCTAACGATCTCGTTTTACCACCCTTATACGCCTCGAAAATCGCGCAGCAGATCAAAACTGAGTAATAGGATTTTTGATACCTGATTTTATGATCGATCCAAGTGCCTAGGCGCCGATCAAATCTATGCGACGGATTTTGAGGCTACAAGGCTTTAGTGGACGCATAAACGGGCACAGCAACCAACTCCACTCGACGGAATTTTTGGTGCGACTTCGCGACTTCAAGGCTTAGCGCCGATTCGATTAATAAATTGCGCGCTCCTTGGCCAATGCGCGAGTATGTGGCACCCTCATATGATTACGCGCTAACGCGCCAAACTAAATGCGGGCATGAATAGGCACCACGCTATGCTTCACGCCGCGACTTTGCATAGCTAGATCCAAACGTGCGTAATAAATTTTAGATGCTTTTTGTTTCGCATAAAATTTTCAATAGTTTTTAGAGATTTTATAAAATTTTGAGCATTTTGCGCTGCTGCGCCGCAGTCATGTTTATACTAAATCACGCTCAGTCTGCGCCGCCTATTTATCGGTCGCGCAATTTTCATTGTAGTAAGCGATGGTGCGCTCGTACTCGTCGTAAGTCTGTATATAATCGTTTGCAACGCTTGGGTTTGCGTATCGATCCTCGACCGCTAAAAGCTCCGCTTCGAGCTCTTTGTAGCGCTCATAAACCTCCGCACAGGCGCGATCGTGAGCGTCGCCTTGCAAGATTACTGACTTATCAGGACCCGCACTCGCGCAGCCTCCGAGCCCTAAAACGACGGCGCAAAACGTACCGCATAAAATTAAGCTTTTCAAAAATTTTTCCTTATTCCAAGTAAATAAATTCGGCGTAAAAAGAGGTGTGGTTATAAGCCGAGTTCCGTTACAGCGGTCATTTATCTAGACCGATTTTTGCAAATCGGTTCGAGCGAACGGTTCGAATATAAGACGAAACCACCCGTTCTTGCTGCAGGTTGGGTTTGCATTGCCGCCCGTGTCTCCACGCGCGCGGTGGGCTCTTACCCCGCCCTTTCACCCTTACCGCTTGCGCGGCGGTTTGCTTTCTGTTGTACTTTCCCTAGGGTTGCCCCCGGCGTCCGTTAGACGCAACCTTGTCTTATCGCAGCTCGGACTTTCCTCTCCTTGCGGAGCGACCGCACGCCACACCCGAGCGCAATTATAGCTTTTTTGGCTTAAATTTCAGGGCTTGCGGAATTTTAAGGAGTAGAATTTTGCAGCGTGAGCAAGTATAAACTCCCGCCTCTGCACCATTGCCGCCGGAGGATGACGACGATAAAGAAGCTAATAAATTAAATCACATCTTTAACAAAAAATAGCATAAATTAGATGATTTTTAAATAAATTTTGACGACAATCAACAACAAGCTTATAATGCTATAATTAAAGAACTTGAAAGAGATATGGCAAATGGTAAGTTGCCAAATAATTTTACTAATGGCTATAAAGTTAATATTAAAGGCTATGAAATTACTGTACGTGGAGTTATAAAAAATGGAAAACCAAAAATCGGAACGATGTTTATCCCTCGATAATTTTACAGATATTGCAAATATCGAAGCTGAAATTATTAAGCTAATAAGTGATGATTTAGGCGATTATGCGCTTTATAAGCAGTTTGAAAATTCAGAAATTACAAAAAGAGAGGTTTCGACAGCCGGATATTATTGCCATTTCGAGTGTAAAAAAATATTAGAAAAAAGCAAAAACAACGGTTTTGTCGGCAATGTAAATTTGATGCTTTCTGATGAAAACATTGGAGGAGCAATGGTTCTTTTGGAAAATGGAATTTTAAAAATATTAGAATGCTACTTTTGGGAAGAGAATAATTTTTTTGAAAATATTGTAAATGGGCAATAGTAGATAAAAGACTTAAGCGATTTTAAGCTTAATAATATTTTGCTGGTTATTGACGAAAATAAATTTGGACAACTATAAAAAGGTGAAATTTAGCAAATTTTACCTACGGCCGAGCAGAATAAAATTTTAAATTCTATGGCTTAGACAAAACGGCACGCTTACTGCGATAAAATTTCACGAAATTTCATAAAATTTTATCTGCCGCATAAATTTAAATCCACGCAGTCGGTTTTAATATTTCGCAAAATTCTGCGCGGCGCGGCGCGGTTTAACGTGGGGCGCGGGGTGACGGAGTCCCACTCCGCGATGCGGTGCGAACCCCCCCCTACTCTACGGCGCGGTTTGACGCGACGTGAGCCATAATCCACGGCGCGATGCGGCTCAATCCTCGTCTGTCGCGGCGCCCTCAAATATATCTCGGTGCAAAATTTCTTCCAAAACGACCGTCGCGTAAGAGCCTTTCGGCAGATAAAAACTAAAGCTAAAATGCGCATTTTGCGTATCATAGGCGTGCTGCACGCGCTCCATAAAGCTCCACGCAAACCTGCGCGAGCCGTTCATCTGTGCCTCAAACTCGCGAGCAGGCGCGAAAATTTCATCTTCAAATCTGCCGCCAAGCCCGCTAGCTCGCAGCTTAGCTCGCCCCACGATAAGGCCTGCGCTCGTGATTTCTCGCCTCGCAAACCTCTCGCACTCCGCGCCCAGATCGTCGCAGCTAAAAAACGCGCCGTGCGGAAAATGTCCTAAAATCTCGCCCCTTAAAAGCTTAAAAAACTGCGGCTGAGCCGCGATCTCGCGCGCCTCCTCCTTGCTTAGTCCGTAAATTTTAGAAAACTCGCCAAGGCTAAATTCCGCCGCAAATTTTGAAATTTCGACCCGCTTGCTAAGCCAGCGATTAAAAAGCTCACTCTGATAGGCGCTGATTAGAAAGTCGCGCATTTTGGGGTTTTTAAGCCGCCTCTGTCCGCGCAGCACCTCCTCGCCCTGTGCTGCGTTATCGCCGAACTTGCCGAAGCGCTGATAGCCGAAGTAGTTCGCAAAGCCCTCGCGCCCTAGCGTATCTAGCGCGGCTGCGAGCTTGACGGCGTCGGGCGGTAGAACCTTTTTTAGGCGGATGAAAAAGTCGTTGCCCTTTAGATGCCCGATTTTAAGCTTGTTTTTGTGCCTTTGCACGCTTAAAATTTTAAGACTTTCGTGCGAAAATCCGCCCAGCGCAGGCTCAAATTTAGCGGGCATGCTAACGTGCTGCGTCGTAAGGCCCTGTTTGTCCTTAAGCCCCGCGTAGCCGAACTCGCGCATCTTAGCGCCCGTATGTTCGCTTAAAATCCGCAGCGCTTCGTGCGTGCTGATGCCCTTTTTTTGTAGCAGCAAAATGCAGTGCTCGCCCTCATTGCTAGGCTCGTAAAGCGGCACTTCGCGCACGACGAAATCGCTGGAGTTTTTACTAAAATGCGCATTTATCGGCGCGTGATTTAGGGTGTATAAAATTTTCATAGCCGGCCTTTGCGTTAATCTAAGGCGCAATTTTATAAAATTGAGCCTAAAAAACTCATTATTAAGGCAAATTCTAGTATCATTCGCCATAAAAAAAGGATGAAAAATGCTAATCAGGCTCTTTCGCTTTGATCCTCGCTGCGACGTCGCAAGCTACTTCAAACCCTATGTTTATGAAAGCGCGCCCTTTGCCGATCTTGCGGCACTGCTTGACGACATCTGCGCGCACGATCCTTATTTCAGCGCACAGGGAGTGGAATTTGTAAAAATCAGCAGCACCACGGTAAGCGTAAAAGAGCCGCTAGATACGCTTATAGCGCACTTTGGAAGCGAGCTAATCATCTCTCCTCTTAGCGAAAAAGAGGCGATTAAAGATCTGCGCTGCGAGCCGAGGGCATTTTTGGATAAATTTAAAGCCTTTGAAAGCATCGCGGACGCCGCCGATTTCGAGTTTTACAAAAGCCTCGCGCCATATTTTTACTCGACGAAAATCCCCGCGTGCTCGCAGGAGTTTTTAGGCAACAGCGCCTTTATCTTCGCGCACCGCCTGATGCAGACGCATCCGAGCGAGCGTATGAGGGTTTTAGAGATCATCGAGCCGCAGATGGCGTATTTTACGAAGTGCGACGCCGTAGGGATGGAATTTGACGACCGCGCGGCATACAGGGCGTTTTGCGATATTTTAAAATACAAGCCTGCGCGCAGCAATAAAATTTTAAGCGCACAGAGCATGGCGGAATTTGACGCAGCGGGCGCGAAGCACAATTTTAGCGGCTTTAACGTCGCCGTGTGGTACGACGAGGCCGCGGAGGAGCTAGCTAGTAGACTGGGCGCGCAGATCGTGCACTTTGGCTGCGAAGGCGCGCCGCTTGGAGCGCAGATATACGAGCGGGAGCGGGAGTGCGCGCTGCGGCTGGGGGGCGAAATTTTATTTGACGCGTTTGATAGCGGAAGCGATTTTTTGCTCCTAAATTCCAAGCTCGCGCTTGATTTTTTAGACGGCAGAAGCGATGAAATCCAAAGGCTTTTCGGCAGAGATCTCGCGGGCTTTTATCTAATTGCGACGGATGAGCTCATCGCTCTAGCTCGCGGCGAGAGGCCCGACTTTTCGGCACGCAAGCTAAAGCCGACGCTGATTTAAGCGGACGAGGTTTTAAAATTTATCCTATTACGACGGTAAAATTTTAAATCGACTGCATATTGATGATCGGCATAAAGCAAATAGTTTTCTTAATCGCAGGCGGTTTAATCATCTACTATTTCTTTAATTCGGCATTTGCTTGTTTTGCCTTGTGGCTCGTATTCTTACTTTGCTATAAATTGACTATTAAAGCTTACCTTTAATTTCTCTTTTAAAGTAAAATTTTCTAGTCCAACTCCGCCACCGCCATATACGCTTAAAATTTTTTTCAAAATATCTATAATTTCATTGCTGATTGTATTCTCGGCATCTGTTTTTATATCGTGAAGCTCATAAATAATTCTATACGGATCGCCAATCGTTTCATCATTAAAAATCCGCCTCAAGTCCAGCTCTATATCGTTACTTTTATAATGCAATAGCCATATCGTTTTAGTTAAGGCATAATCTCCTATATCTCTTAAATAATCATGCGATATACGAATTAGCCAAGTGTTATTTTCTCGATCTATACACCAATCTAGTCTTTCTAGGAACCATAGACTAATTTCATCATCATATTTTTTGCGTATTTTGTTTATTATTTCCAATAAACTATATTTTTCAATATCCTCTTTTGAAATACGCTCTGTAACAAACGCCATTTTATCCCCTTTGCTTTAAATTTTTGATACGAAAGTTACTTGAATATTTTCTTTAGGTATAGAGCTTGTTATAACCTCCCCCCCCCCCCCCCCCC
>NZ_CALLWC010000057.1 GCF_938015785.1 uncultured Campylobacter sp.
TTCTAAAGGATAAGCCGTCTTGGGATTTACAAATTAGAAATTTGTCCACTAAAAAGCGGCGATTTATTACAGAAAGGGTTGCGATTTAGGAAATGCCTTGGGTAGCTTTGACTCTTGCTATAAATTTGCCATTTATAACCAACACATTATGAACAATACAAAAAAAGCGGTGCAATACTACAAAAAAGCTTGCGATATGGGCAAAGATGATCCGATTGCCGAAATTACCGATATTTGGCAAAAATCCTGCGATATGTATGAGCTACTAAAATAGCTCGCCGAGCTGCGGCCGATACAATGCGCGTCGGCTGCGGCTTAAAATCCCGCGGCGTTTAAATTTAAATCGCAGCGGTAGGCTACTAAGCTCAACGATAAAATTTTAAATTGATCGGGCGATATGCGGCAGAATTTAACGTAAATTTACACGGATCCTGCATAGATTTTGACGCAAGCAAAGCGCTAAAATAAAGAGGCGGATTTGTCATAAGCAAATGCGTGCTAAAAGCATAGATTGGCACGCAGCAAAATTTTAAGTTAGAATTTATGAAATCTTATGCGCTTCGCCTCTGCACGGATCGGACGAAAGTAGAATTGCAAGATCGGAATTTACGCAGTCGCACGTATAAAGCTTCGCGCGAATTTTTTGATGTGGAATTTAAAATTTTAAAATTCCTAGAGCTTCGAATTTGGCGCCGAGCCTTGAAATATCGTAGCGATAGAATTTTAAAATTTACCGCCGCATCGCTTTAAAAATTTTGCTTGAAAATTTTAATTACGCAGCGTAAAATTTTTCATTTCTGCCGCGACGCTGCGTTTTTCTATAAAAATTTTGCTTTTTTGCTATGACGATGTATTTTTCGTCGTAAAATTTCGTGCCTTTTTTGACGCGGCATTCTTAATGCGCGATCCTCATTATTTTGCTTGTTAAAATTTAAGTGATAAATCCCACGATGTAAACGCAGGGCATAAAGGCTCTTATCTCTAGGCGCCACTTTGAAGCGAAATGAGATAAAATTCTACGTAGCGCAAAAGGCGTCCGATTAGGCCTTGGGGCGTCCTTGCATACTGCGCAAAAGTGCGATCTCCTCCACCCAGAGGCTATCGTCGATCGTTTCTAAAATCAGCGGGATCTCGTCGATGTTCGGGTCGTTCATGATGTTTTCAAACGCTGCGAGCCCCAAAAATCCGCGTCCGAGGCTCTCGTGCCGATCCTTACGCACGCCAAGCTCGTTTTTCGTGTCGTTTAGGTGCATGCCGCTTAAAAATTTATAGCCGATCGCGCGGTCAAACTCGCTCATCGTGCGCTCATAGGCCTGCGGGCTGCGCAGATCGTATCCTGCGGCGAACGCGTGACAGGTATCGATGCAGACGCCGATGCGATCTTTGTTTGAAATTTTATCGATCACGTAAGCAAGCTGAGCGAAATCATAGCCGAGATTGGAACCCTGGCCGGCGGTGTTTTCGAGCACGAGCTTGACGCCACTGGTGTTTGCGATGGCGAAATTTAGCGACTCTGCGATATTATCCAGGCACTGCTGAACTGAAATTTCATTTAGATGCGAGCCCGGATGAAAGTTCAAAAGCCTAAGTCCGAGCGCCTCGCAGCGGCGGATCTCGTCCACGAAGGCGTTTAGGGACTTCTCGCGCTCCGCCTCGCGCGGATGGCCCAAGTTTATGAGGTAGCTGTCGTGCACCAAGACATGCTCCGCGCGGATGCCGCTTTGCTTCAGCGCGTCCTTAAACGCGATGATCTCCTCCGCGCTAAGCGGCGGCGCGTCCCATCTGCGCTGATTTTTGACAAACATCGCAAACGCGTCCGCCCCGATCCTTGCGGCGTTTAACGGCGCGTTAAAAACCCCACCGCTAGCACTCACGTGCGCTCCGATTCGCTTCATTCTGCCTCCTAAATTTTTATTTTGTACCGCGTGCGGCAAATTTCATAAACCCGAGCCGCGCGCGGATTTTTAAATTTAAATGCGCGCTTTTCTTTCGCACATACGCGCTGCTTGGTTAAATTTCATCGCAAAGAGTAGGCGCAGAGCGTCAATAAAACCGCGTCGTTTGCGCAGCTTAGGCGGCTACCCGCCGAGTAATGGAATTTTGACCGCTCGCGCTGTGTTTTGAGGCGGCTACTGGGCACATTATTTCCGCGCACTTACAAACGCCCGCTGCGCGAAATTTTACTCGTTCGCGATTTGCTCGCGCCGCCCTGCGGAGTAGTATTTCACGTGCTACGAATACTCGTCGCGCGAAATTTTACTGCAGCTCGCGGATTTTGATCTTTACGCCGCGTTTTGCGTCAGCGAAGCTTATGGATCTTCCGCTGCCGTCCTTGTCGCGGCAAACCTTATAATCGATAGAGCCATCTTGCAGGCTTTGCGCTAGGCAACGGCGCTCGCCCGCGTCGCTGCCGCCGAAGATCGGCTTGCCGTCTAGGATTTCGCCCAGAAGTCCGCGGTAGTGCTCGGTGCCGAAGAATTTTTTATTGAAAACGAGCTCGTCGTCGCACGCGCCGTTCATGCAAATTTTATCGCCTTTTAATACCAGGCTTAGCACGCTGATACCGCTTGCGTAAATTTGAACCTCGGTTTGGTTTTTAAATTTGCGCATAAAGCCCGCGTCGCTGGTGCGGGTAAGCGGCGAAATGACGGTAAAATTTACAGCTTGCGTAGAAGCGGGCTTGAGCGCAGTGGTAGCGCAACCTGCGAGCAGAAGCGAAAGTGCAAGCGGCGCCAGAAAAGAGCATTTCATAAATAATCCTTAATTTAAGTTGGGTTTAAGTGCGTCTTGAGTAGAATACCGCCTTTAATCTTAATACCAGATTAAGTGGCCCCTTCGTCTAACGGTTAGGACATCGCCCTTTCACGGCGGTAAAACGAGTTCGAATCTCGTAGGGGTCGCCACTTCTAGTTTTAAAATTTTTTGACGCAAATCTTAGTTTTTGTAAAATTTTGAAATTTTATCTAACTACTAAATTCTAAAATTATGCGCTTTTGTTGCTTCCTGCGCTACAAAATTCCAAGACTGCAATAAATTCTACCTGATAGTTTTAAAATTTAGCCCTGCCGAATTTACGTAATAAATTTTATGCGGACATATGAAACTTAATAAAATAAAACTCGCGAATTTAGCTCTTTCTAAAAAAAATTCGCTAAATTTATTGAATGCAAAATTTTAAAGAATATGTAAATGAAATTCTAAAAAATCATCCTGGCGAGCGCGTCACGAGCTTTAGTTTCGAGGGCGAGAAATACTGGCTCAAGCAGCCGGAGCTGCGCATCCGCGGCGGATTGCTTACGAAAATATTCAAAGCAAATCCGAAAGTCGCTTTCGATTACGAAGCGCTAAAATGCGAGAGCCTGTACGCAGCCGGCGCGCCTGTGCCGCAGCTGGTGCTGCGAGACGAGAGCTTTTTCGTACTCAAAGACGGCGGCACGCCGGTGGACGAGGTGCTAAAAAGCTCGGATGAGGCGGCTTGCGTGGCGCTTATTGAGGGCTACGCTGCGGCGTTAGCACAGCTACATTCGCGCGGCTTCATACACGGCAGACCCGCACTGCGCGACGTTTTAGTAAAAAACGGCGAGATGAAATTTATAGATTTTGAAAATCGTGGCGAGCGCGGTGATCTGCAAAAAGCCAAAATGCGAGATTTTTTGCTGTTTGTCTATGATCTTTGTCGCGAAGGTCTGAGCGAAGGCTTAGTGCGCGCAAGCATCCACGCCTACGCCTCAAGCGGCGGGCAGGATGTAGTGCAAAGTGCGTGGGCTATGGTGCGTACGTTGCGTCCGATATATTTTATCGCTAGGCTTTTGCCGCAAAAATTTAAGGATCTAAACGCGCTCGTGCGCACGTTTGAGCTCTGCCTAAAAATAATTGAGGAAAACGATGATCAAACAAAGTAAATTTGCTAAATTTAAGCTGGTGATTATACTCGCCTATATGTCGGCTCTGGCGCCCTTGTCTACCGATATGTATCTGCCCGCACTAAAAAGAGTCAAGCAAAACTTCGCCACGAGCGAGTTTTACACTCAGCTATCGGTTGCGAGTTTTTTCATCGCTTTTGCACTAGGACAGCTCGTTTATGGGCCGCTAAGCGATAAATTTGGTCGTAAAAAGCCGTTATACGCGGGCATTTTGCTTTTTATATTTGCGTCGCTTGCTTGCGTGAGCTTTGATAGCGTTTACGCGTTTATATTTTTTAGATTTTTGCAAGCTTTAGGCGGGTGCGCGGGAGTGGTACTTGCGCGAGCCGTAATTAATGATAAATTCGAACTGCACGAGGCTGCGGCGATGTTTGCGCTGATGATGGTCGTAGGCTCGCTAGCGCCGATGCTAGCACCAACTCTAGGCGGATTTGTTCTAGATTTTTTCTCGTGGCAAGCGATTTTTGCGATTTTGTTCGCGCTTGGAATTTTGCTTTTTGCATTTATATTTTTCGGACTTGACGAGAGCGCGCAGATAGATGGGACTGCTATTCTTAGCGTAAAAGGCGTGCTTGGCGAATACGGCATAATCTTGCAAAATAAAGAATTTATGCGCTATACGCTAGGATTTGCGGTTGCGATGAGCGCGCTTTTTGCTTATATCACGGGCTCTAGCTTTATATTTTTGGGCTATTATGGGCTGGGTGAGCATGCCTTTGGCGTAATATTTGGCATCAACGCTCTTGGAATGACCCTTGTTTCGGCACTAAATGCCAAACTCGTGCAAAATCGCGAACCCACAGCTTTATTAAATTTCGGCCTAATAGCGATGCTTGTGACAAGCTTGATTTTGCTTGCATGCTCTATGCTTGACCTTCCTTTCATCTGCTTTGAGGCTTCGCTTTTTGTATTGCTCTCATCTCTTGGCTTTGTTGCGCCTAACGCCACAACGCTTGCGATGGCGCTGTATAAGGACGGCAACTCTGGCGCAGCTTCGGCGGTACTGGGGACTGCGCAGTTTGCTATTGCCGGGGCTATTTCGTTTGTCGTGGGTGCAGTGGGAGCGAATAAGCCGTTTTTGCTCGCAAGTGTGATGGCGATTTGTGCTCTTTGTGCGAACGCCGTGTATTTTTTATTGCGAGAAAAGAATCAAAAATTTTAATTTTAATATTTTTTAAATTTATCGTTAAGGATTGATTAGCTAAAATTAACTCTCGTTCTTTCGGTGTAAGAAAGACAATTCGGTAAAAAAGGAAACAAGCCAATGAGCGATATTATCGCATATAAACTTAACGGTGAAATTTACGATACTCAAAGTATCGGCGAGCACGCAAGCGAGGCGCAGCCGATATATTTTGATAACTCCGAGGACGCGCTAAAGGTGATCCGCCACTCCTGTGCGCACCTTTTGGCGCAGGCGGTGCGCGAGCTCTACCCAGGTGCAAAATTTTTCGTGGGACCCGCGATCGAGGATGGGTTTTACTACGACATCCGCGTCAGCAAAGATAACGGCGAGAAGCTCGGCGAAGAGGACTTAAAGACGATCGAAAAAAAGATGCGCGCGCTTGCCGAGGCAAATTCAGAGATTAAAAAGATAGTCTCCACAAAAGAGGCGGTCGCGAAAAAATATGCAAACGACGATCTTAAGCAGGAGGTTTTAAAGCGTATCCCCGAAGGCCCGGTTAGCTTATACGCGCAGGGCGAGTTTGAGGATATCTGCCGCGGTCCGCATGTGCAAAATACGAAATTTTTGAAAAATTTTGCTCTTACGCGCATCGCGGGAGCGTATCTCGGCGGCGACGAGAAGCGCGAGATGCTAACTCGCATCTACGGCGTCGTATTTGCCGATAAAGATAGCCTTAAAAAACATCTTACGATGCTTGAAGAAGCTAAGAAGCGCGATCACCGAAAGCTCGGAGCCGAGATGAAATTTTTTACCTTTGACGAGCAGATCGGCGCAGGACTTCCGATCTGGCTTCCTGCCGGCACGAGGATGCGTATAAAGCTCGAGGAGCGCCTTTATAGGCAGCTTCGCAAGCGCGGCTACGAGCCGGTGCGCGGCCCTGAAATTTTAAAATCCGACGCCTGGAAGATCAGCGGGCACTACAGCAACTACAAAGAAAATATGTATTTTACGACGATCGAGGAGCAAGAATACGGCATCAAGCCGATGAATTGCGTCGGTCACATCAAGGTTTATCAAAGCGAGATCCGCTCATATCGCGATCTGCCGCTTAAATTTTGCGAGTACGGCGTCGTGCACCGCCATGAAAAAAGCGGCGTATTGCACGGACTTTTCCGCGTGCGCGAGTTTACGCAGGACGACGCGCATCTGTTTGTGATGCCGAGTCAGATCAAAGAAAACGTCTATGAAATTTTAGATTTCGTTGAGCTTCTGATGAAGGCTTTCGGTTTTGAATACGAGCTTGAAATTTCGACCAAACCGCAAAAGGCGGTCGGCGACGACGAGGTTTGGGATATCGCGACGAAGGCCTTAAAAGACGCGCTTGATGAAAAGGGCTTAAAGTACGGCCTAGACGAGGGCGGCGGCGCTTTTTACGGACCTAAGATCGACATCAAAATCACCGACGCGCTCGGTCGAAAATGGCAGTGCGGCACGGTGCAGGTCGACTTTAACCTGCCTGAACGCTTTGAGCTTGGCTATATCGACGAAAATAATGAAAAAAAGCAGCCCGTGATGCTGCATCGCGCGATTTTGGGAAGCTTCGAGAGGTTTGTGGGGATTTTGCTCGAGCACACCGCGGGCGAACTTCCGTTTTGGATCTGTCCTACGCAGGTATCGATCGTGCCGATCGGCGAGGCGCACGTAAGCTATGCGAAAGAAATTTTAAATTTGCTGCGCGAAGCAGGCATTGACGGCGAAATTTTAGATAAAAACGAAACGCTAAATAAACGAATCAGAACGGCTGAGAAGCAGAAGGTGCCGCTCATCATCGTCCTAGGCGATAATGAAGTTTCGGCTCGCAGTGTAGCCTTGCGCGATCGCAGGGCGCGTGAACAGCGAAATTTAAGGCTGGATGAGTTTTTAAATTTCGTAAAAGCTAAATTAAACGAGGTGAATTTTTGAGCAGAGAGAAAGAGGTTTTTCTAAACGAGGACATTCCGGCTAGCGAAGTCAGGTGCATAGGCGACAACGGCGAGGTTTACGGCATAATTTCAAAGGCGCAGGCGCTGCAAATCGCCGAGCGGGAGGGCGTGGATCTGGTTTTGATAGCGCCCGATGCAAAGCCGCCCGTTTGCAAGGTCATGAACTACAGCAAATTTCGCTATCAGCAGGAAAAAAAGCTCAAAGAGGCGAAAAAAAAGCAAAAAATCATCGAGGTCAAAGAGATCAAGCTGTCCGCCAAAATCGCTCAAAACGACATTAATTACAAAGTAAAACACGCGAAAGAATTCCTTAGTAGCGGCAAGCACGTCAAGCTTCGCGTATTTTTAAAAGGGCGCGAGATGTCAAGCCCGGAAATCGGCGTAAATTTGCTCAATAAAATTTGGGACGAATTTTTCGCAGAAGTTGCCGATCGCGATAAGGCGCCAGCGCTAGAAGGACGCTACGTAAATATGCTGATCACGCCGAAAAAGGCGTAGCGTAAATTTAGCGGTATTTTGCGCCGAGTGCGGCAAAATTTTAAAATTTACGCGCTGTTTCTTCGCGGTACAGCGTGTAAATTTAAACTAAATAGCGAAATTTTAAAATTTAATGCGGGCTAGGTTTATCTCTAAATTTAACCCTTTAAATTTGTATAAAATTTTTCAAATTAAGCAAAATCGAGTCTTAATCGAGCGGTAAAATTTAACTTTAAATTTATCTTGCGTTCATTTAAGCTATAAAATTCCTTAAATTCAAATTTTTCAAAGAAACTTTATTATATACTTCCCATTCACTTTAAAAAAAGGACGACCATGCCAAAGATGAAAAGCGTGCGCGGTGCCGTCAAGCGTTTTAAAGCGGGCAAAAACAAGATCAAAAGAGGCTCGGCGTTTCGCAGCCACATTTTGACGAAGATGTCTCAAAAACGCAAGAGGAATTTGCGCGAGGCCCAATACGTCGATTCTACGAACGTATCTGCGGTTAAAAAAATGCTTTGCAAATAGTGCAAAGTTAGTTTTTGACGAAAGTCATTCAAACTCCCCTAAATTTATGGATTTTAGGGCAAGATCCCCAAGGGACGCCGATTAAGAAAGGATTAATATGGCAAGAGTAAAAACGGGCATCGTTAGACGCCGCCGTCACAACAAAGTGCTAAAGCTTGCGCGCGGATTTTATAGCGCAAGACGCAAACATTTCAGAAAGGCCAAAGAGCAGCTAGAGAGAAGCCTCGTTTACGCCTTCCGTGACAGACGCGCGAAAAAACGCGATTTCCGCAGACTTTGGATAGTGCGCATCAATGCAGCTTGCAGGCTAAACGACATCAGCTATTCTAAATTTATAAACGGACTTAGAAAAGCGGGCATCGAGCTTGATAGAAAAATTTTAGCAAATATGGCTATGAACGACCCCGAAGCTTTCGCAACCGTCGCAAAGAAGGCAAAAGCGGCATTAAAATAAGCTTTAAAATTTGGCCGTCTTAAGGCGGTCAAATTCTTAAATTTCGACAAAGCTTTTAATTTTAAAAGCGCGTCCGCAAATTTGTCGAAATTTAAGAATTTGGGTAATTTTATTTGAGGCGGTGCAGAATGCTAAAGTCTTTGAAAAAAATCGTATCTCTTGCGCTTGTCGGTGCAGCAGGGTTCGGCTATGCGAGCGAGCAGAATTCCTGGAGCTATGCAAACGCGCAAAAATCACCTTCCAACAACACTTCCCGTTCCGATGTAATGAGCGCTGCGGATAGCTTGGGCGCGAAATTAAGCAGGCGCGACGCAGCTAGCGATAGCTCCACGAGCGACGAGTATGAAAACTCATTTCGTATCAAGCTCGAGTATGCAAGGGGCTTTGCCAAAAAGGGCTCATATTCGGGCAGGCTTAATAATCAGCGCGTTATGATGCCTGCATTTCGCTGGACGGGCAATAGCGGCGTAAATGCCGAGTTTTGGAACGGCATTACCAATATAAGTGGCGCGCTGGTTCCTTATGTAGCTTTCGGCTCTTACGAGGCGGCGATACCGGGCGATCAAACTACACAATATCTGGTCAGAAGAGAAGAAGACGCAGTTCAGATGAAGCGAAATATCGCGGCGGGCATATCAAATTTAGGCTATACCTATACCAAAAATTCTACTAGAAATCTAAATTTAGTCTATGCCGATATCGATAATTTCGTAAATTTCTACGGCAGAGAAAATATCGCAGGATACTTTATCGACGAAGTTAATACCGAAAACAATCCCGCAACTATCGCCTATATGGCGAATATCTACAATTACATCAAGACTAAATACCCGGGAATGCTCGTTTTGGCAAATAACGGCTGGGGCGTGCGCGACGCCATAGCTCCCTATGCGGACGTTTGGATGCTGCAAGAGGTGAGCGCGGATGAGTATATAAACCACTACCGCCCTAGAACCTCGGAATTTGAAAAAGATCCCGCAAACTCTTCTAAAATTTTGCACGTGATATACAACGCAAGACCCGATCAGTACGACGAGATCATAAGATTATCTCGCGAGCGCAACGCAGCAAATCTATTTATAACCTCCGATACGAATGCCTATCCTAGCGGATACGACGATCTGCCTACCTATTTTGAAGCGCTGATGCTGGCGATCAATAACTTCACGCCTAAAAACGGCAGCCTGTTTTCGCAGGTCGCAAGAGGCGGCAACCGGGTAGGCATCGAGATGCCGCGCTCGAAAGTCGATCTGGATCTTACCAAGCTAGCAAGGAATTCCGCTTATAAAAATTTAACCGACACCGACGGGCAGGAGTTTAACGTAAACGTAAGCGCGATCGGAAACTACGGCAGAGATTACAGCGACCGCTCGGGCGGCGTCAAATACGATTACAAGAGCGACGGAATTCTGCTCGGGATTTCTAAGATGATGGACGATTTTACGCTGGGCGCGATCTTTGGGTATCAAAAATCGGACGCTTGGTATGAGGGTAAATTCGACGGCGTCAAAGAAAACATCAAATCCTACGAGTTTGGTTTGGCGGGCAGATACGATTTTAGCGAGAACGTGGATCTGGCGGTCAATTTAACATATTCGACAAACGATCATAAATTTGAAACCAACAACGGATTCGGCGCTATCCACGGCGCGAAATACAAGTCGCAAATTTGGGATCTTAGCACGAGAGCAGGATATAAATTCTTATTTGAAAACGGCTATATTAAACCGTATTTGGGGCTTGGAGCGATTAGGGTGAACGAAGATGCGATCTCTAGGCTTAAATTTAGCTCCGCTTCAAAAACCGCGCCAAACGGCACCGCGGGAATTTACGCGATCAAAGCTTTCGGTGATCTGCAGATATTTGCAAATGCTGAGTACGAGCATCGGTTTAGCGGCGATTCGTATCATGCAAGCAGAAAGTATTCGGATAGATACGACGTCGAGGGGCTTGATTATTCTAGCGGCGTATTTAACGGCGCAATCGGGCTGAAATATAAGATCCTTCAAAGCGTCGGACTCAGCGCATCGTACGAGCTAAGCGAGAGCAAAAATAGCCTCGCTAGAGCTGCTTTTGACGTGGAGTTTTGATTTTAATCGGACGTAGCCCAAGATAGGCAGCTTGAAGCACGATTGCAAATTCCCCTTTGCCGCGAAACAAAAATTTTATGAAATTTGCAGCTAAATTTTACCCGGACTTTGCCGCGAAATTTTAAAATTTTGACCGTGGATTTTGCTTGCATATTTTCTTGCTTTTAAATTTCATATACTATCGCTTTTATGTTACTTTCAATATAAAGAATAATGCCGAATTTTGCTGTATAATTTTGCACGTGTCTTTTAACGGTATGAAATTTTAAAATAGTGCTGCTTTAAATTCCGTGATTATTAAATTTTAAAATTCCATATGCAAAGAAATTTTAAAATTTTAAATCTGGTTCGATAAAGGGATTTTGCTAGGCGGCGGGATTATAAAAATTCTAAAGCAATTACTCGTAAAATTTTATAAAATCCGGATTAATTAAAATCGCTAAGCCTAAGACGATGGGGTAGAATTTTGCGGATCGCTCCGCAAAATTTAAAAGAGATTATTTTAGCTTGTCTAGTTCGATGATGTAAGGCACCGAGTTTACCCCCGCACCGAAGTATTTGGCAGCTAGGGCTTTTGCAGCGTTTAGTTCGGCGGCGCTTACGTCTTTGGTGCCTGCTTTGTTATCTTCAGCGTAATATTTTTTAAAAATCGCTATCTTTTGCTCGTCGGTTTTAGCATTTTTGATCTCTTTGTAGATGAGCGCGGATTTTGCGTGGCCGTCATCGCCGTGAACGGAGGTCATGACGATATCTACATTATTATTTTTTAGCGTATCTTCAATCCTTGCCATCTCTTTGCGGCAGAATGGGCACAAAGCGTCCGTCAGCATCAAAATCGTAGGCTTTTTAGGATCGTTTCCTAGCTTGATGATATTGTCTTTACTCTCTGCTTTGAAGACCTTACTTAGCTGTCCTGCGATGCGGTCTTGTTTGATCTGCTCCTTATAGACTACGCGTTTTTTAGGATCGATGATATCGGTAAAGATCAGATCGCCTTGGGTGAAGATGATCTCCTCTTGCGACATATTGCCTTGAGAAATCTTTAAAACGACCGCCTCGACGCCTTTTGGCTCGCTAAGTGGGATGCGCTCGGCGACCTTTATTTCGATGCCTTGAGGCGTGCCGCCGTAGATGGATAGAATTTCGCTGTCGCTTAAAGCCGCGTTTAGGCTCGCTGCGAGCGCAACTGAAGTTAAAATAGCTTTTTTCATTTTTTTCCTTTGCAAAAAATTCCGCGCATTGTAGTGCAAAATTTTAAATTTTTACTTTTTCAAATAGCGTTTATTGTCGATCGTCACGATATTTCCCATCTTATCGAGGTATTCGAGGTAGCAGATGACGAATTTCCTGCTAAGTCCCAGCTCCTCTTTGGCGTTCGTGACGTTTACGAAGCCCTCTTTTTCGATGATTGCGTAAAGGCGCTTGATCGCCAGGGCTAAATTTTCGGCCTCGACGAAGAGATTGTGCGCGAGACGGACGACCTTTTTGGCGTATGTTAGCTTCTTTAGCGCGTCATCGCCGCTTTCGCGGTCGATCTCTAGCTCGTCATAGACGTTATACGGCGCGAGAGGCGCGATGCCGCCCTTTTTGATGAGATCAAAAATTTTACTTTCCAGGCTCTGTTTGAGCGCGTCAAAATCTACCCCCGATTTTACGTAAACTCCGCCCTTTTTGGAGACGATACCGCTCCGCTCAAGCTCGCTAAGCGCGCGCGCAGCAAGATCTTCGCTGACCCACGAGAGCTTTAGGGCGATCGAGGCGGGCGAAAAGATCGCGTAGTCGTTTTTTGAGACAATAAATTTTATGAGGCTTTTTACGTCCTCGATCGCGCTTAGATCGTAAACGCATAAATTTGCTTCGTCAAAATACGTCCCTTCTAGACCGCGCGCGATCTTTACCGCTTCGTCGTATTCCATCCCGAAGCGCTGATACGCCGAAAATAGCCCGAATCCATGCTTGTGAAAGCCGCTTAGAATTTTAAAAGCTTCGGTGAAATTTCGCTTCAAAAGCGCGGTTAGAAGCACGGCTTTGCTCTGCTTTTTTAGTGGCTCGATCACGGCGTTTAACACGCGCCCGCCGCCGATTACGCGCGAGTTTGCCAGGCAGACGAAGGGCTCGCCGAATTTTAAAAACATCGTTTTGTCAAATTTAAAGCTTACGAGCTTCTCGCCGCTAGGAAGTTCTTTTAAAATGAGCGCTTTTGCCGCGCTTTGCTTGCTTCCGACGCAAAACAGCACGTCTTGATTATGCAAAATTTCGCCGCTAAAGGTGCAGTCCGCTTCATTAAAGCCGCGGAAAAAGCCTTTTTTGCTTAGGATTTGCCCCTTTTGCAGCTCGCTCGTTTTGGCGTCCAAGCTCAGCGCGACGCGGTTTGGAGCCTGCGCTAGCGGCGTGTCCTCGTCGTGGATCTGCACGCTTTTGACGTTAAAAATTTTACCCAGATCGCAATTATAAAGCTTCTCGCCCTTTGAAATCGCGCCGTTAATGAGGCTGCCCGTTACGATGGTACCGAGTCCTTTTAGCGAAAAGACGCGGTCGATGTAGTAGTGCACCACGCCGCCTCCTTGGCGCTGCGCGGGCTTGATATTAAAGAGATAATTTTTCAGCTCGGCGATGCTTGCGGGATCTTTTATGCTGATAAAAAAGGTGTTTAAAATTTGCAAATCTTTAAATTTGCAGATATATTCCTTGCACTGCGCCGCGACCTCGGATCTGCGCGCGTCGTCAGCAAGATCGCACTTGCTGATACATAAGATCACGCTTTTTACCCCGAGCAGGGATAAAATTTGAATATGCTCTTTACTTTGCGGCATCAGCCCGTCGTCCGCAGCAACTACTAGCATCGCAGCGTCGAAGGCATACGCGCCGCTAATCATCGTCTTTACTAGATTTTCATGCCCCGGAACGTCGATGAATGCGACGTTGGTGTCTCCCGAGCGCAGATGTGAAAAGCTAAGATCGATCGTGATGCCACGCTGCTTTTCGCTCGGCATTCGGTCCCCTTCAAAGCCGTTTAGCGCCTTGATTAATGCGGTCTTTCCGTGATCGATATGGCCTGCGGTGCCGATGATTACGCTATTCATAAATTTCTCCGATCTTTTTTATTAAATCTTGCAAGTCGCTTTTTAAAATCGATCTGAAATCGAGCAAAAATTTATCATCCTCGATCCGCCCGATTATACCCGCAGCGCGAAATTTTGCCTGCGTGCTCTGCGGTTCTGCCCCGTCAAGTATCGCAAGCGCGACGCTAGGGTAGGAGGCGCCGGGCATCGTACCGCCGCCTACAAAGGTGGTAGTAGGCACGATCTGCGATTTTACGCCGATACGCGATCGCACTAGCTCCGCTCGCTCACGCAGCTCGTCCAGGCTCAGATGGATCTGATCTATCGTCGTGATGAGGTGAAATTCTTTATTTATATACGCCTTGATCGTCTCGGCAAGCAGGCTTAGCGTGATCTTGTCCACGCGCAGCATTCGCAGTAGCTGGTTTTTGCGCAGGCGCGCGATGAGCTCGCGATCTCCTAGGATGATGCCGCACTGCACGGAGCCGAAAAGCTTGTCGCCGCTAAAGCTAAGCAGCCGCACACCGCTTTTTAAAAGCTCAAAGATTGAGGGCTCGCTTTTGCCGAGCCCAAACCCTAGCTCGCTTGCATAGCCGCTTCCAAGATCGTAATAATCGATGATCTCGTTAAAGTTTTCCTCTTTTTTCATGCTAAATTTTGCGGGGTAAATTTTAGAAGCTTGAGCGGAAATTTCGCTCTTGCCGCCTTCATAAAAACGCTCGCTCTTTGTGGACGGCTCGTCGCTTTTTAAATTTAAAGAATTTGCAGAAGCTGCCGCTAAGCTTAAACCGTTCGGCGCGGAATTCAGAATTTTGCCGTCTGCGTCCGAAGAGCCGCCGCAAAGATCTACTAAATTTTTAAAGCTTGCCGCTCTAAGCGCTAAAAATTCTCTCTTTGCCTGTGAGGCGCGACGTGCGAGAGCTGCCGTCTCCGCAGCGCTTACGCTAGAGCTGAAGCCTGAAATTTTAAAATTTGAGCGGTGCACCTTCATCAAGATCGCCGTGTTTTCATTGATCGCTTCTTCGTAATCGTCCAGCTTGGTTTTGTTCGTGGTGCCGATCTCTGTGAGCTTTGCGCCCGAGTTTGCCATCACTTCGCTTACCCGAAAGCTCCCTCCGATCTCGACTAGCTCGCCGCGGCTTACCACGACTTCGCGTCCGCGCGCGAAGGTATTTAGCACCAAAAATACCGCTGAGGCGTTGTTATTGACCACGAGTGCGTCCTGCGCGCCGAAGAGCTCGCTGCACAAAAGCGCTATGTAGTCGTATCTGTTGCCGCGCGCACCTTCTGATAGGTCGTATTCTAAATTTGAATATGAGGTGATGATCTTTTGCGCGCGGGCTAAAATTTCGGCGCCAATGACGCTACGGCCGAGGTTTGTGTGCAGCACGACGCCGGTTGCGTTGATAAGCGGCTTAAGGCTTAGATTTTGAAATTTTTCATAGCGCGATTTGATGCGCGCGATGATCTCGCTTTCGCTTGAGAGCTCGCCTCCTTGCAGCGCCTCCCTGCGTGCCTCTTCAATGAGCTCTTGCGCGATTTTGATGATTTGCGGGCGGAGGCAGTTTTGAAACTCCTGCGCGTTTGCGATTTTGTCGATTTTTGGTAGTTTGATTCGTTGCATTGCGACCCCGATGCCTTAAAATTTAGACGATTTTATCATTTAAAGCTTTGATTTTGCTTTATCTATAGAATTATTAATTTAAATTCGATTTACTTTAAGTGCAGAATTTAAAAGCTGTTTAGAAAATAAGAGTAAAACCCGCCTAATTATCAATTTAGGATAGATTATGAAAGAACATGGATTTTACGCCGCGGGGCTAAAGGATGTAGTCTTAAGCGACGATATCGAAATTTGCGGCGATGAAGAGGGGGCAAAAAATGAGGAATTTATCGTCGCCAATTCACCGAAATTAAAGGCGCAAATTTATGCGCCCGAGATAAATTTTTATATAGAAAATTCCGTGGATGAGCCGCTGCAAATTGCTAAAAACGTAGATATTTTGTATCGCGCCAAGGATATTGCCTTCGACGGCGCGCTAGATAGCGACTATCAAAAGCCCGTCGGCAAAAACGTAATTCTTGCCTGTGATGAGCCGCGAGAGGAGCTTGTGGGGCTACTTAGGCAGCACGGATTTAAGGTGATCGTGTTAAGCAGGGTCGAGATTAAGTTCGTCTACGGCGAGATTGGCGATCTTGCGGTTACGATTTTAAGCGAGCGGGATGAGGTTGAGACTGAGGCAGATTTTTTCTTGATTAGCGGCGCAGCGCCCTATCAGCTACGACAAAGCGGCTGCTACGAGATCTCGGGGCTAAAAGATGATGAAATTTTAGAAATTTTAAATTCCAAAAGCCCGGTTTATCATTATAAGAATTCCACGATCTTCGATCCCGCGATCTGCCAGTATCAGGGCAGGCGAAATGAGCTGCGAGCGCCATGCGCGGAGATTTGTCCCACAGTGGCGATTTTGAAAAACGACGAAAAGCGCGAGCTAGTGTTTTCGCATATCGACTGTATCGGTTGCGGCGCGTGCGTGAGCGTCTGCCCTAGCGGCGCGCTGAAATTTGCCAAGCTGCCCCAAAGAGTATTTGGCGAGATCGCAAAGCTCTATGCAGGCAAAATTCCGCTTCTCATCGCAGAGAGCGAAATCGAGTCCGCACCTGCAGTGCAGCTTCCGTGCGGCATGCTGCCGTTTGGAATTTTTGGAAGCAAGCAAATAGATGAGGTAAATTTGCTAAGCGCGATGCAGGAAAGCGGCTCGAGTGTGATCGTTTACGGCGCAGACGTGGGCGAGGGCACGCGCGAAGCGGTGGAGCTTACCAATGGAATTTCGCGCGCGATCTATGGCAAGGACGCGGTATTTTTAGCGCGAAATTTAACCGAGCTGCAAGAGGCGCTAAAGCAGGCGCAAAGCTCTCAGCCCTGGGCTTTTAGCCTAAACGAACAGGGCCTTAGCAAGAAAGAAATTTTCTCAAAACGCGTAAGCGCAATGGTTGGCGAGGGCAGCTTCGGCGCCGTAAAAAGCGGAGAATTGCTAAAATTTGGCAAAGTAAACATAAACGAAGCAAGCTGCACGCTATGCCTTAGCTGTGTGGGTGCCTGTAATACCGGCGCGCTGTATGCCGATAACAGCGACAATTCAATTAAGCTCAATGCCTCGCTTTGCACGACGTGCAACTACTGCGTGCTAAGCTGCGCCGAAAAGGATACGATCGAGCTTGAGCCTTGCGGCGTGGAGCTTGAGCCGGGATTTTTTAATTACAAAATGCTAGCTAAAGATGAGCTTTTTAAGTGCATTGAATGCGGTAAGGAATTTGCGACGAGCAAAGCCGTGATGAAGATCGCGGATATGATGGGTGCGCATTTTGCAAACGAGCCTGAAAAGATGAAGACTCTTTTTTGCTGCGGCGATTGCAAGGCGAAAATAATGATAAAAAAGCAGATAGAAGATGCTAGAAAAGGGGCAATGTAATGGATGCGAATCTACTTCAAGCAAGAAGCTACTACTACGAATTTTTTGCAATTCCGTTTTTTTTCTATGAAACGGATGCGAAATTTAAGCGCTGGAAGGAGCAGCTGGAGTTTTTACGCAGCTCGCCCATTGTGCCTAGCGATGAGGCGGAATTTCAAAATTTGGCGAAATTCGATTTTGCAGCGTTTAAAAGCGAGCAAAATTCCGTGCTTTTTGATTTTTCATACGCCAACGTGCCGATGAGTGCGAGCTTCTACGACGAGGGACGCGACGATGGACGTATGCGTGTCGCGGTAATCGACGTGCTAAAAAAGAGTAAATTTCGCCGCAATATGGAGCTTTGCAAAGAGTGCGAGGACTATGTGGGATTTATTTTTTACCTGCATTCAACCCTACTTCGCGACGCGGCTGCAAAACACAGCGCAGTTTTAAACGGACAAAATTCCGTGACAAACGAGCAAAATTTTACGAATAGCGCGAGCTTGACGGTGCAAGACGGAAAAAATTCTGTAGATTTGCGGGACAGTAAAAATTTTACAGGCCCGCAGAATGGTAAAAATGCTGCGAACTCGCAATACGCTAAAAATTTCATCGGCGCGCAAGACGGCGAAGCGCTGGCGTTAGAGCTTTTTACGAATGTCACCAACAGCTTTGTGGATGAGTTTAGCGAGCTTTTGTGCGGGCATGTGCGGGCGGATTTTTTCAAATCATTAGGCGCACTAATGAGAAGCTTTTTTGCGCTTGAGCGCTCGCTTTTAGCGCTTGCCGCTCCGCAAAAGAAAGATCGCAGCGTCGTTAAAGAAGCGATCAAAAAAGGTGGCTATCAAAATAAATTTACCAATCCGGAAGATATTTTTGATCTGGATTGATAAATAAAATTTTTAACGGAAATCTTAACGCGAAAGCAGAATTTCAGTTAAATTTTAAACTCGCAAGCTCGAGTTTTGCGAGTAGTTTTTTAGTTAGAACTTTATATTTTGAATTTTAAATAAAATTTAAAAAGTAACTTAAAATTTAATTTCCATCTCACTGCCTTTTCGTTATAATTCATTAGACTTAAATCCTGTAACAGGCGTTACTACAATAAAAGATTTAAAGCGATTTCTTCACAAAGGAAAACCATGGAGAACAAACGCAGAGATTTTCTTAAAAAATCTCTAAAAATCGGCGCAGTAGGTGCCGTGGGCGTTGCCGCGTCTCAGGCTCTAGCAAAAAGCGAGCAGGATTACGGCGATACCGTTCGTGGCAAATCACCGAAAAAAGAGGTGCTTTACTGGGAGAGTGAAGCGTGGAAAAAATACTATAAAGTAGCTTACTAGGAGAATTTTCATGAGTGAGAATGCGATCGGAAGGAGATCGTTTTTGAAACTCGCCGCTTTAGGAGCGAGCAGCGTAGCTGCGTTTGGCGAAAATAATACGCTAAGAGCCGCTACTGAGCAAGAGATCAAAAACCCATTTCCAGGTTCCGTTATGAAGCGAACGATATGTTCGATCTGTTCCGTAGGCTGCGGTATCGAGGCTCAAGTGGATGAGAGCACCAATACCTGGATTCGCCAAGATATGGCAGTAGATCACCCGATCTCGCAGGGCAGTCACTGCTGTAAGGGAATCGATCAAATCGATCTAACCAAATCTAAAATGCGTCTTAAATATCCACTCAAAAAGGTAGGCGGTAAATGGGAGCGTATAAGTTGGGAGCAAGCCGTTAACGAAATCGGCGATAAAATGCTTCAAGTCCGCAAAGAGGACGGTCCAGATAGTGTGGTATTTCTGGGTTCGGCTAAATTTTGCAACGAGCAGGCATATTATTTTAGAAAATTTGCAGCCTTTTGGGGTACGAACAGCAACGACCACGTAGCCAGAATTTGACATAGCGCAACAGTCGCCGGTGTGGCGAATACTTGGGGTTATGGAGCTATGACAAATCACGTAGGTGATATGGCGAAAAATTCTAAAATGATCCTTTTCATAGGTGCGAATTCCGCGGTTGCAAATCCAGTGGGAGCTATGAAGCATGCTCTTCAAGCTCGCGATAGAAACGGCGCAAAAATCGTTGTAGTTGATCCAAATTTTACTAGAACTGCGGCTAAGGCCGATATGTATATTAGAATTCGTCCGGGAACCGATATAGCGTTTGTGTACGGAATGCTGCATCTAATCTTTAAAAACGGCTGGGAAGATAAGGAGCTAATAAAAACCAGAACCTACGCTGTAGAGGAGATTAGAGCCGAAGCTGAGAAGTGGGATCCTAAAGAGGTAGCCAATGTCACCGGCTGCAAAGAAGAGGAGCTCATAGAATTTACGAGGATGTTCGCTACCACAAAGCCCGCTACTTTATGCTGGGCTCTAGGCATTACACAGCACTCGATCGGAAGTTCTAATACTAGAATTTTGGCTCTTTTGCAGCTCATACTAGGCAATATGGGCAAGCCAGGCGGCGGCTGCAACATCCTTAGAGGTCACGATAATGTTCAAGGCGCTACCGATATGTGCAATCTCTCCGATAGCTTGCCTGCGTATTACGGGCTAGCCGATAACTCCTGGAAGCACTTCTGCAAGGGCTGGGGCGTAGATTACGAGCAGTTTATTAAAAGATTTGCCGTATCTACTAAGCAGCCACACGAAAAGCAGGGTGAAAAAGTGCCTGGTACGAATTTTACCGAGTATTTTCACTACGATCCGAGCATCGAGCAAGATGTGATAAACTGGCGCAACGAAAAGGGCTTTTCGCTATCTAAATGGTGGCAGGGCGTTTTGAAAAACGAGCCCGTTTTAAGTAGTGGTAACGTCCGCGTTCTTTGGGTGCAAGGCACAGGAATTACTTCTATGGCGCACGTTCGAGAGACTCAAGAAGCATTAGGTAAGATCGATATGCTGGTAGTCGCCGAGCCATTTTTAAACGAGGTGGCGATTCTAAACGACAGACCGGATGGAATTTATGTTTTGCCGGTAGCTACGCAGTTTGAGAGCGAAGGCCATCTAAGCGCTACAAACCGCAGTGGTCAGTGGCGAACTCAGATCGTTAAGCCTCTATTTGAGAGCAAAGAGGATCAAGAGGTAATGTTTTTATTCGCGAAAAAATTCGGCTTTTACGACGAATATGTTCGCGGCATGAAGATGGGCATCGTTGATGGCGAGCTTAAGCAGGTTAAAGACGATTTTGTTTGGCCTGACGACGCTACCGATGAGATTGCACGCAATACTCAAAGTATTGGAAATAACGGACGCACCGCAGCTAGATTTCGCAGACAGCAGAAAAACTGGCATCTATTTGATCCCGATACCCTGCGCGGCATAGGTGGCGAGGTCGAGGGCGAATACTACGGCCTTCCATGGCCTTGCTGGGATACGCAACACCCGGGCACGCCGATTCTTTACGACGTAACTAAGCCTTATGCCGACGGCGGTATGGGATTTAGAAACCGCTTTGGCTTAGAGCACGACGGCGTTTCGCAGCTAGCCGACGAGAGTATTACACTTCCGGGATCAAAAATTCAAGGCGGTCATGCAGAGATTACTAAGGCAAATATCGAGCAGGTTTTAGGCATCACGCTAAGCGAGGATGAAAAAGCCAAGATGGGGCCTACGTGGAGCACAGATTATAGCGGCATTATCGCTAAAAAATGCCGCGAGTTTGGAATTTGCCCTTGCGGAAACGCAAGAGCAAGAGCTAAGGTTTGGCAGTTTGCGGATCAAATTCCAAAGCATCGCGAACCGATCCACTCGCCTAGATGGGATTTAGTGGAGAAATATCCGACCTTTGCGGATCAAAAACGAAATTTCCGCGTCTTTACGAGATTTATCTCCGAGCAGAAAAAGCAGGATTGGAGCAAGGACTTCCCTACGATCGTAAGCTCGCTAAGGCTAGTAAATTTAAGCGGTGCGGGTATGATCGAGCGCACAAGCAAGTATCTTTCGGCGATTACTCCGGAGATGTTTGCGCACGTAAATCCTAAGCTTGCCGCCGATAAAGGTATCAAAGATGGCGAGATGATGTGGATTCATTCGCCGCAAGGCACGAAGATCAAAGTCAAGTGTATCTATTCGTACGCCGTTACGCCCGATCGTATTGTTATGCCGTATAACTTCGCGGGAATTTTTCAGGGCGAGGATCTAAGCGAGCGCTATCCTGAGGGTACTAAGCCATATATCAGAGGCGAGAGCTCAAATACGATTACCAACTACGGCTTTGACATAAATACGCAAATTTCGGAATTTAACGCCGGTCTTTGCAGACTAGAAAGAGCATAAGGAGATAAAATGCCGGCAAGATTAAAATTTTACGTCGACGTCGAGCGCTGCATCGCCTGCTACGGTTGTCAAGTAGCCTGCAGCTCGGCGCACGGGGTTCCCGTGCAGATCAATAGGCGCAAGGTTATTACTTTAAACGAGGGCATTGAAGGGCAGGAGGTTTCAAGCTCTATCGCTTGCCAACACTGCACCGATGCGCCTTGCGCGCAGGTTTGTCCGGTTCAATGCTTCTATATCAGAACCGACGGTGTCGTTTTACACGACAAAGATAAATGTATCGGCTGCGGATACTGCCTCTACGCGTGTCCGTTCGGCGCTCCGCAATTCCCTAGAGAGGGAGCTTTCGGTATCAAAGGCGCGATGGATAAATGTACTATGTGCGCGGGTGGACCGGAGCCTACGTTTTCGCACGAAGAGCTACATAAATACGGCCAAAACCGCATCGCAGAGGGCAAGGTTCCGATTTGTGCGGCGATCTGTTGCACGAACGCTCTAATCGTGGGCGACGCGAGCAGAGTTTCGGATGTTTATCGCAAGCGCGTACTTACGCGCGGCGTGAGCCTATAAGATTGTGGAATTTTAAACGCCTCCGGTTTTAAAATTCCGTCTCTTTTCGCAGAAATTTCAACCGAGCGGCGGCTTTAAATTTAGCGGTCGCTCGGCGCAAAATTTTATTTAAAAATTCCACTCTTGCCCATTCGCCGTTAGATTATTTCAAAAAATCGCCTCTTGCTGATATTAAAATTTTAAATTTATGCTACAATCACTCAAATTTAAGATTTGAAATCTTAAGCGAAAGGATCCGTCTTGAAAAATAAAATTTCACTTTTTTTGGTCATTTCGGCGTTTTTGATTTTTACAGGTTGCTCTAAAAACGTGCCCGTAAATAGCGGTATTGTGCGCACTTCCGAGCCGCTTCACATTATGGAATTTCCGCAGGATAAACTCATAAGCGTAAATTTCACCAATACCTCTACGACGGATTCAAATTTAACCCAAGTGGTGATTCAACATCTGCGTGCGGATGGATTTAAGGTCGTAAATAAAGGCGCGGCGAATGTCCAAATCGGCGGCAATCTCAACTATTTCCGCAAGGCGGATTTTTCGCGCAGATCGTGGGATAATCCGAGATTTAGCTTCGGTATGGGCTTCGGCAGATATTACAGATATACGGGCGTGGGCGTAGGCTGGGGGATGCCGTTCGGTTATGATCCTTGGGACGACGACGATTATTACAGAGATTATTTCTATGACTCGCAGATTAGCCTCTACATAAGCGTTAAAAACAAGGGTGCGTGGAAGGACTACGTAACGAACCTCAACTACCAAAGCATCAAAAATCCGGGCTCTAAAGACTCGGTAATGGATGCGCTAAATTTTAAAATTTATGAATATATAAGACAGATGATTAAGCAGGGAAGATGATAGTAAAAGAGAATAAAAAGCCCGTAGCGATGACGCTGGCGGGATCAGCGATTTTGGCGCTCGCTAGCGGATATTGCTACCATGCGGGCTTTGGCGGCGCGGCGCTTTTTGCTTCCGTAGTGGCGGCATTTTGCGCGTTTTTTTGCGCGCTTAGACTCGGCGCGAAAAATTATTTGCAGATCGGCGAGGATGCTTTTATGATCGTGCGCGGGGCAAATTCCGAGAGCTTCGAATACAAAGATATCGCAAATTTAGGCACCAAAACCTTCGTCGCGGGCAGAAACAAAACGGAGCTTTTAAATTTTGTATTCAAAAAAATACCGCAGGCGCAGGATCGCTTTAATTTTTTACGATTTTACAGCGACACGGAGGCCACGCTACCGGGCTCATTTGAAATTTCGATCTACGAACTGAGTAAAATTTTGCGCGAAAAAGCGGGTCTTTCGCAAAGCTCTGAGGAAGAACAAACCGCTTTAAAAACTCGCAAGGGTGCCAAAGGCTCTAAAAAAAGCGTGAGTAGCGGTAAAAATTTTAAAGCTAAAAACCTCCGCGATGAAAATTCCGCTTCGCAAAATTCCGATACGCAAAATTCCTGCGGCGCACAAAATTTAGGCGCGGAGAATTCCTACGCCGCGCAGAATTTCGCCGCACAAAATTCTAATGGCGCCGCCGATTCAAACGGCGCGCAGAATTTAAAGGGCGCTTCAAATTTAAACGAACAAAGCTCCGCCGCGCCGAATGGTGTCGCTTCCTCAAATGATGCTGCCGCGGGCAAAAATTTCACAGGCGCCGAGGATTCCGTGTCTAAAATTTCCGCGGGCGATAATGAGCCTGGCGCTGCGCCCGAAAGTGCGGCGGTAGACGGCTCCGATACCGCCGATGCCGCGATGCAAAGCTCCGCCTGCGAAAGTAAAAATAAGTAGAGGCGCGGTCTTGAACTCCTTACCGATCGGAATTTTCTTGCAAGGAGCCGCGCTGATGCTCTCGCTCATCGTCGCGATCGGCGCGCAGAATATCTTCGTCATCTCCCAAGGCCTTGCGAAAAACCACGTCGCGGCTGTTTGCATGGTTTGCGCGCTAAGCGATGCCGTATTTACGGCCGTAGGGATATTTTTAATCGGCGGCGCCCTTAAGCAAGGCTCGCTTCTTACCCAAATTTTAGGCATAGGCGGGATCATATTTCTGCTCTGCTACGCGCTAAGCTCGTTTTTTAGCGCTTATAAGGGCTCGCATTTTGCCAAGATTCAAAACTCTGCAAATAGCCCGCTAGCGCCCGTCGTAGCCAAAGCCCTTGCGGTGACGCTTCTAAATCCGCACGTGTATTTAGATACCGTCGTGGTAGTGGGCTCGCTCGGCGCTACGATCGCAGATGCCCAAAAGCTGTGGTTTTACGCGGGAGTTATGTTCGTATCGTTTGCGTGGTTTTTCGGCTTAGGATATGGCTCAGGGGCGCTTTCGAAGCTTTTTGCAAGTAGCAGGGCGTGGCGCATAATCGACACGCTCGTGGGAGTTTTGATGCTGTATATGGCGTATCTGATCGCGAAGTTTGTCTTTAAAATTTAAAATTTCACGCTAAAATTCCGCATTCTTGATAAAGGATCTATGATGAAAATTGAAATTGAAAGCGGGCTCGAGCTAAAAGAAGCCTTGTGGCGCGTAGAGAAAGCTCTGCGACTAGTGACCGACAAGGACGGCAAAACCACATCGAGCGCGACGCTTTATGTAGGCAAACATTCGCTTTTAAATTTACTCGATACCAACCAGATCGAAAATATCCAAAACGCCTATGCGCGCGCCAGGACGGAATTTCGCGCGGAGATGCTGGGCGTGCTGGAGGGCTTTTTATCCCAAGAGGATGCCGAGAAAGATCCGGAATATGCGCTATTTAATCAGCTCTACCAAATGGCGATGACCGCGGGCAGAAAGAGCGATATCTTTATCCATGTCCAAGGCATCAGCGAAAACGAGGTCGTGCTGCGCGTGTATCAGCGCTTCGAGCTGGAGAGCGGCGAGACAATCTATTATGCAGGCGGCGAGTTTAGCTACACTCTGGATGAAAATTTCGGCAAAATTTATCGCTACGAAATTTGATTTTAGCGGTGCGGCGTGAGATCAGGTGCCTCTTCGATCGTAAATATTACGTCCGCATTATGCTTCTTTGCCACAGCGCGTAAATTTAGACGCTCAAAACACAGGCGAGTTTAAATTTAGGCAAACTTTCTACAACGATAGAATTCCGCTCGGTTAAAATTTATCTCAACTTTAAATTTAAAGCTCGTGTAAATTTCGCGCATTACCGCCAGCGTTTGAGTTCTCCTTGCTTTACATTCGTCAAAATTTTAAATTGAGCTTGCATAAATTTTGCTCCTTAGGCACATAAATTTTGTCGGATCGCACTTTTATGCAAAAGAAAAGATAATTAAACGAAGCCGAATTTAACCAAGGCGCGTATATAGGAAGGCGGGCTCAAAGATGATACGCTAGGTGGCGGTTTGCTGCCATTGCTTACTTTAAAAATTTTAAGCATTAATACGTGCAAAATGTAAAAACAAAGAAATGAAAACGCAATGCTAAGTAAAAAACTAGGATAATAAGAGCGCTGATCGGGCTAGCGATAATGATCGCCGGAGCCGTGTTTAGCAGCTGGTGGGGGCTGGTTGGACTCGTGCCCTTTATCGTGGGCGTTACGGGATTTTGCCCCGCTTGCTACTTTTTAAACCGCTGTTCGCTAAAGCGCTAAATTTAGCCGCAGTATGCGGTTTTGCCATGCATCGGGCAAAAGGCGCGATAAATTTTATGGCGAAGCGGGCGAGCTTTAAATTTTAAATTCTCCACGCCTTGCCGCGGAACGTTAAATTTAAATGAGCCCTTTAAGGCTTAAATTTTATCGCGCAATGCAAGGCGGTAAATTTAATCTCGTGCTGCCGTCAATCGACATGCTGTTAACTATGTAAAATTTTGTCGCGTGCCGCTTCCGGCGCTCTTGCTAGAGCGGGCTTGCGCTCCGCGCCCGCCACAACCAAACTCTATGATTAATTACACCTAGCCTCTTAAAATTCATCTTAAATTTGCTAAAATTGCAGCTAAATTTAAAATTTAAAGGAGCCAAAATGTCAAACATCTTAATCATAGGTGCGGGCGGCGTGAGCCAAGTCGCGACCGTAAAATGCGCGATGAACGCGGACGTTTTTACAAAAATCACATTAGCAAGCCGCACAAAAAGCAAGTGCGATGCGATCGCTAAATTTATCAAAGACCGCCTAGGCGTGCAGATTGATACCGCCCAGATCGACGCGGACGACACCGATGCTGTTGTAAATTTAATCAAAAAAACGGGCGCGCAGCTACTGCTAAACGTCGCGCTGCCGTACCAGGACCTAACGCTCATGGACGCGTGCTCTCGCGCTGGCATCCCATACATCGACACCGCAAACTACGAGCACCCGGGCGCCGCCAAATTTGAATACAAGCTGCAGTGGGCGAAAGACGGCGAGTTTAAAGCCGCAAACACGATGGCGCTGCTGGGAAGCGGCTTTGATCCGGGCGTGACAAACGTATTTTGCGCCTATGCACAGCAAAATCTGTTTGACGAGATCCACGAAATCGACATCCTAGACTGCAACGCAGGCGATCACGGATATCCGTTTGCGACGAATTTCAACCCAGAAATCAACCTGCGCGAAGTAAGCGCAAAAGGCCGCTACTGGGAGCGCGGCGAGTGGAAAGAGACCGAGCCGATGCAGATCATGTTCAAATGGGACTACCCCAAAGTAGGCGTCAAGGACAGCTACCTGCTCTATCACGAGGAGCTAGAAAGCCTCGTTAAAAACATCAAAGGGCTGAAGCGAATCCGCTTTTTTATGACCTTCGGACAAAGCTACCTAACTCACATGAAATGCCTAGAAAACGTCGGCATGCTACGCATCGACGAGGTCGAGCATAACGGCGTAAAGATCGTGCCGATCCAGTTTTTAAAGACCTTGCTGCCTGATCCTGCGTCACTTGGCCCTCGCACAAAAGGTAAAACCAATATCGGCTGCGTGATCCGCGGACTCAAGGACGGCAAAGAGCACCAGGTCTACATCTACAACGTCTGCGACCATGAGGCTTGCTACGCCGAGACGGGCGCGCAGGCCGTGAGCTACACGACGGGCGTGCCTGCGATGATCGGCTCGATGATGGTCGCAAAGGGCATTTGGAGCGGAAAAGGCGTCTTTAACATGGAAAATTTCGAGGCCAAGCCTTTCATGGACGAGCTAAATAAACAGGGCTTGCCGTGGGAAATTATCGAGATGAAGCCGGGCGAGAGGTATGAAGTCTAAATTTAGGCTTGTCTTTTTCCGCTATACTTTGTTAAATTTTACCTTGCTTCACTGCGACGGGACATACAGCCCGTCTCATTCGCAAGGTAAAATTTAGCCACAAACTCTAATTTTGTGAAAAATTTTTAATAATACTAGATGCAGTATGTATTGCAAGTACAGCAAAATAGATACTCTACTGTTTTATTAGATGAATATTTTCTTTTGGAGTCGGATTTATACCTAGAATAAGAAATAGTAAATTCTTTTAGCTTTCCTTTTTTTTCAAAAACTCCCCTTATTGCTTGTATAGGTATTATTCCTTCGTTATTGTAGCTCATAAATATATATTTTGAATTAGCATTTTCAATCAAATTTTTAAATTCATTATATGCTGTATTTACAAGACAATATTTTGATCTTTTGTCATTTTCTAGTCGCAATCCAGTTTTTCCATAAATCACTGGATTATCATATTTGGCAATTGTTTCTAGTATATGATAATTTGTATAGTATTGCCTACGATTATACGGAGGGTCTAAATAGAGCACGTCTGTGCT
>NZ_CALLWC010000058.1 GCF_938015785.1 uncultured Campylobacter sp.
ATAAATTTTAAAATTTTATCAGTTTGCTTGCTTTTTAAAAGCCTTTTTAGCTCTACGTCAATGGCGGGTTCTTTGAATATGTTTTTCGGGTTTGAATTATAATCTATATCCCAATGTCTAAATGCAAAACTTTGCATCTCCGCTTCGCTTACATACTTATCAAGCCCCGCTTCTTTAGTAGCATCAGAGCCTATCGTAATAGTGTAGTGAGATTGAGATTTATGAAGTCCTACTCTTCCGCTTATGAATAGATACAAAATAAGGCAAGCAAAAACTGCGATGAATTGCAATATAGCTTTTAAATATTTCAAAATTTCCCCTTAGAATTAATTAGGAGGATTATATCTCAAATCAAATTAAATCGAAATTTTACATGGCGGGCGGGTAAACTTTTATATAAATTTAGCCCGCAAGCCTTGAAATTCGAGCAAATTTAGAAGATAAATGCGTGTTTAGAATTTTAATTAGCTTTATTCTAGATCGTTCAAAAGATCCGCCAAGCTCACGCCGGATAGGGATTTTTCAAAATCATTCTGAATGCGAGCAAATCGCGGCGCGAGTACCGCCTCGATCTTACCGCCCACAGGGCAGGCGCTAGGCGAGCCTTTGTGCAGGCGAAACATCGCGTCCTCCTCGCTCACCGCCTCGTAAATGTCTAAAAGCGTGATGAGCCGCGCGTCGCGAGCCGGCGTGATGCCGCCCACGCCCGCGGTCGTGAACACCAAGGCTGCGTTTTTCAGCTGCGAGATCAGCTTGCGCGCGATGGCGGGGTTTATCCCCGAGCTTGCGGCGACGAAATCGCCCGTGACCTTCTCCTCGCGAAAATACGCAACGCAAAGCATGATGTGAACCGCGAGTGAAAATTTGATACCTACTTGCATAACCGGCCTTGATTTAAATTTAAAACCGCACGTTGGTTTCGTGCGGCATTATTTTAGCTAAATTACGCAAAATTTTAAACTCACGCCCTCTCGCCGACTGCGGTAAAGCGTTTTTGCACAAAATTTCTATTTTTTAGCTCGTCAATGATCGCGATCGCAAGATCGGCGTAGCTGATGTAGCTCTCGTTTTGCGAGTTTAGTATGACGTGATCGTTACCGAGCACGTATTTGCCGGTGCGAGCGCCATCTGCGTCGTAGTCTCCCGCAGGCGAGACGTAGGTCCAAAGCACGTCAGATTTGGTTTTTAGCTCAAAAAACGACTCCGCAGCCGCCCTTGCCACGCCCATATATTCAGGCGGGAAGCCCGGCGTATCCATAGCCATAGTGCCTTTGTCGTCCACAAGCAGCGTACCGGCGCCGCCTACGATGATCAGCCTCGTGCCGCTACCGCTTAGCAAATTTGCAAGATGAACTGCTACCTTTTTGTATAGAGGAAAGGTCGCGTCAGTAAAGGCGCCAAATGCGCTGATAACCGCGTCAAAGCCCGCTAGATCGGGCCTTGCTAGCTCAAAAATATCTTTGTAGACGACCTTTACATCGCTATTCTTATACTCTTTGTTTCGCACGATCGCCGTGACGTCGTAGCCTTGTTTTAGAGCCTCTTTTACTAAATTTACGCCTGTTTTGCCGTTTGCACCTATGATTGCTATTTTCATTGTTTTTCCTTTAAATTTGATTTGTTTGATCGCACATCCGCTGCGGTTAATGCGCTCGCACATTTGGCGCCGTATGCCGCACCGCGCAGTTTAAAATTTACACCCGCATTTTTCCGCGCCCGTCTTGCGAAATTTACAGCCAGCTCGGCTTTACATCGTCGTTTATCACGCCGTCGCCGTTAGTGTACTGCTCCAGGCTGCCGCGTTTAGTCTGGATACAGATAAATTTCATCCCTTGCGCGCCCGCTTTGAAACATCTTTTGCCTGCCGGATCGATACGGATCGCATCGTCCTCGCCCACCGCCTTTTCCTCGCCGTCGATGAAAAGCGTGCCGCCGCCTTTTAGCACCAAATAAAGCTCCTCATTTTGCTTGTGCGAATGCACGAACGGCACGCTCGCGTTTGCTGGAAGTTCGTTGATAGAAAGCTCACAGCCGCTTAAATTTAGAGCGTCTTTCAGTTCGACTCTCGGCTCATTTTTCGTTGAAACGACCTTGTAGTTTGACATCTTTTTCTCCTTAGATTTTTGTTGTAATATTATAACTTACAACTGATGAGCGAAGTATAGTAAAATTTTGTTGTAATGTCAAGAATTACAGCAAAAAATTTGACGCGAATTTTAAAATCCGCGCGATTTTAAACAAAGGAATTTTATGCAAAATAGCGCATTTAAGGCGTTTGCAATCGCCCTTGATGACGTGCCGAGGCTGATAGAGGAGTTTATAGCAAGTTAAAGATTCAAAAATATATTAATACTAAAAATATAACCTTGAATAGTTTTAATTATTTCTTTTATGTACAATTACTTGTTTTACTTTAGATATATCAATATTAGGCTCTCTGTGGACTATTCTATGACAATTAGAGCAAAGTAAAATTATATCTTCTACCGTAGAATTATGTTCTGACAATAAAGTACTAATAGGAACCTTATGATGGCCTTCTATAAAATCTTCACCCAAAAATCCATAAGTTTCAAAAAAATCAAACCCACAACATTCACAGAAAAGTCTTCCATTATTCTCTTGTTTAAATTTAGACTTAGCATCTTGGATTAATTTGATATTTCTTTCTCTTTTTTTGTGAATAACTATTTTTTCTGCTCCTTCACTATATCTTTTGTTGTACTCTATATCAATTTCCGCCCCAAGAAGCTCTATAATTTCCCGACCCACTAAAATAGATTTAAGTTCATCACTACATCTTGTCAGGTACCCTCCCTGCTTAATCATAAATTTACCATTTCTTTTTTGCATAAATGTTTCTTGTTTCGACTCTTTTATTTTGCAAAGTGCTTCTTGATTGCTAGGCTCAGAAAGGACTTTATCAATAGAGATATGCTTATCGAAAGCTATAAAATTATCTAAAACAACCTCGTAATAATCATAGCCATCTATTTCAATCTTTTTAGCACAAGAAATAGCCATAGAATATCCAATAAGTTCATTTTTGTCTTGATCTATGTGAAAAATAATATCTAATGGTTTCACTTGTAGCATATTTTTGTATACACTACGCCCTCCTGCATCTACTGTAGGGCTCAATAAAAGCTTTGTAAATTCGCTTTCTATTCTTTTGCTTGGGTAGGTTTTTTCAATCCATGTTGACATAGCAAATCCTTCATTATAAATTTAAAAATTATACAATTCTAGCATATTTATTATTCATAACAAGATTTTCTACATTTCAATATAAATTTTATCAAAATTACTCTTGACAGTTAAACAAACATTCATATATAATCTTGGCAAAAAAGATATTTAATCAAAATGAAACACGGTAAAAAAACATACTTAAAAGAAAATGTTCCGTTATATATAAGGACATTACTGCTACAATACGCCTCCCTGCGCCAGCCAAGCGCACTAGAAAGCCCTCCAAATCCAGAAAAAGCCTACAGAGTTATTTATTGTTTGTTTTACAATGAATACACCAAAAATATGTCCTTTTCAAGCACTCACTACGTAAATGAATCAAAATTAAGGAAAAATAATGTTAAAAACTCATAATTATAGAAACCATATAGGACACAATTACGAACTTGGTAAGCATAGTCACAAAGAGCATTCGCACACGTCAAACAAGGTCGTTTTGAGAAATTCCTTCCTTATAATATCCGCTTTTATGCTGATCGAGGTTGCGGGCGGTTTCGCGACGAACTCGCTCGCCCTGCTCTCAGACGCCGGACACATGCTATCAGACGCCGCGGCGCTCGGGCTTTCGCTGTTTGCATTTAAATTCGGCGAACGCAAAGGTAATATGCAAAAGACCTTCGGCTACAGGCGGATCGAAATTTTAGCCGCGACGATAAATGCTCTCGCTCTCGTTGCGATCGCCGTTTTGATCGTCATCGAGGCAGCGCGGCGCCTGCAAAACCCGCCCGAAGTAGCCACCGCGGGCATGCTCGCTATCAGCACGCTGGGTCTTGCCGTAAACATCGTCGTGGCGCTTTACATGCTACGTGGCAGCGACGTGAGAGAAAACGTCAATATGCGCGGCGCCTATGCGCACGTACTCGGCGACGCCCTGGGCTCGGTGGGCGCGATTACGGCGGCACTGCTGATGATGTGCTTTGGCTGGGGCTGGGCGGACGCGGCGGCTAGCGTGCTCGTGGCCACGCTCATCGTAAAAAGCGGCTGGGGCGTGCTAAAAGACAGCCTAAACATCCTGATGGAGGGCTCGCCAAAGGGCGTGAGCCTGGACGGGCTCGTCGCGCAGATCAGGGGCGTGGACGGCGTGCTTTCGGTGCACGACCTGCACGTCTGGAGCATCACGAGCGGCGCAAACGCGCTCACGGCACATATCGTGGTTAGCGGCGAGCTAAGCGTACGCGAAGCGGAGCAGATCTTGCGCGAAATATCGCACGAAATGGAGCATCTGGGCATCACGCACACGACGCTGCAGCTTGAAAGTAGCGACAACGAATGCGCTGACGAGCTAATCTGCGAAGTAAGATCAAACGATGCGGGCGGGCATTTGGGGCATAGTCATTAAAATTTAGATTTAAAATTCCGCTCGGTTTGAAATTTAAAATTTGGCTCGGTTTTTAAATTTAAAATTTGCCCGCGCCGCGAGATTTCGGAATTTTAGAATTTTGAGGTTTCAAATTTTAAAATTTTGCGCTCGTTATGAAATTTTAAATCCCTACGCGTGGTGAAATTTTAAAATTTCGCCCCGCGGACGCCATTTCAAAATCAGGTGCCGCACGCGCAAAATAGTAGAATTTTACGCAGCGGGTCGCCGCATCATTCAAAACGGCATCTATACGCGTTTGTAAAATTTTAAATTTAACGGAAACGGCAGGCTAGCAAATGCAGCGAAATTTATCGGACGCACGGAATGGTTTTAATTTAGTCAAACGCCCCCGTTTAAATTTCGCCCGTCTGCGCTAAATTTCATAGGCATGAATTACCCGCACGGCGCGACGGAATTTTAAGCACGTAATTCTAATTTTAAAATTTTAATTGCGGGATTTTTTTGTAGAATTCTTGCAACAAAATTTTTACTTCGGAATTCTGCTGCGGAATTCTTGTTATCAAATTCCGTCGCGAAATTCTAGTCCAAATTTTAACTGCAAAATCAGAATTCCACACGTTTCAAATACCGCGAGTAAGCAAAATTTTATCTAAATTTTATAGCGAGGAAAGCAGGAATTTTATATAATCCGGGAAATCTAAAGGAGATGGCTCGTGAACCAAGACAAAAGCCCCATACGGATAATTTTCATCTCGCTTTTGATCTCTTATGCAAGCTTCGGCGTTGCGGGGTTTATGCTTTTTACTATTTTAAACGAGCTTGGGATCGAAATCGATTTTGCCTCCACCCCACGCTCGCCTATTTTTGCCTACTTTCTTACGTTTGCGCAAAAGCTCTTGCCCGCTTTTTTATTCGGCGGATATTTCGCATTTAAGATAATTAGATACAAAATTCTAGGCATAGATTGCAAGCTGGATTTTATGTTTTTTATAACATTTTGCGCCTGCTTTGCGTCAATGATCGTGATAGGCTCTTTGTGCTTGATATTTGGATTATTGCTTTTACGGTACGAGCTTTACTTTTTCGGCGGCACATTTTTATTGTCTGTGTGCCTAACATACGCGCTATTTAAACGTTCTGGTTTTATGCTAAGCGGGCTTTTGAAAAATCTAGGCGCGAGCTTTAACGTAGATTTTAAGCTCCGCGTCATCGTAACGATACTGCTCGCGCTCATAGCCTGCTTCATGCTTTATTGCAAGCTCGCATAAAAGTAGCAGTGAAAATTGCGTCTACACCCGACGTGATTCGCGCCTCTAAATTTTAAAATTCCGTGCCGCAAATTGAGCTGTAAATCGAGCTGCAAATTTAAACTACTCTCAAAATTTACCTAAATTTCACTCATTATTTTCCTGCCGATTTGAGCCTGTTAAAAGCAAATTTGACGTATAATCTCGCGAAATTCCAGGGAGCCAAGGTGCGCAAAAACATAAAATACCTAATTTACAAGTTTCTTTTAGGCAATGTCTTTTTGGCAGTTTTTTTGATTTCATTTTACGTTGCTTCATTGCACCTCTCAAAACTTTTAAATGTTAATATAATAGACCTTTTGAAGGGGTATTTTTTATTCCCGGGCGATATTCGTCTGCCTTTTACGACGGTAATTCTTGAGCTATTTTCCTTCTATATCAGTAGCAGTTTGAGCGATTTTTATGTCAAAGGCATCGATCGCAAGCTCAATGTTATATTTTTCATCGCATTTGCGACGATAGGAATTTTAGCCCTTACCGCCATCATTCTTATCGCGACATTTGGTTTTATGATATATGGTATGGATTTAGATAAAAAACTAATGGCAATTTTATCCGCCGCGGCATTATTCATGGGCATCTGCTCAACGGTATATTTATTTCGCAAAAGCGATTACGAGCTCGGTAAATTTTTACAGATCATCAGCCGAAAAAGAAGCGGTGAGATCGATAAAAAGTTATTCCCTATCTTGCTGCTTATTATATCTGCAACTTGGTTGGGTCTTATCTTTTTTGCATCCAGATAAAGCCAAGCGCCCCGTTTAAATTTCGTCCGTCTGCGCTAAATTAATAGGCGTATATCGTTCGCGCAGCGCGACGGAATTTTAAACGCGGAATACTTTTACATCAAAATTTAAACCTACGCATTATAATTGCAGGAATTAAAAAGGACGGCAATTAGATATGAAACGACATATATTAATCGCGATTTTGGGCTTACTTTGCGCCTTTATAGATATTAATTACATAGGTTTTCTTATCGCATTAAATTTAATAGTAGTCTTAGTTTGCGCCGCTTTTCCTTTTATGAAAAAGAACTATATATTTTTTCTACTGCTTATCGTAAATTTAGCTTTGTATTTTAACGCTATCGATACCCCTTTTGAAAAGCCCGAGCTTTGGACTTATAGCATACCTACGCTGGCAAATGCGACATATGTATTAGTAGCGCTAGTTTATGCTTCGGGATTTGTCGCTTTTGTCCCGCTTGCGGCATATATCTGTTTTTTATACTCGCTTTGCGTTGTTGCTTGCGGCATACGTGAAAAATTCCAAAGCTTACGCTAAATTTTCGATCAAAATTTTAAGCCGCTATTGCGTATAATTTCGCAGAATTTTAAGGATTGCGTATGAAAATATATTTCTACAAATTGCTTTTAGGCATCTTACTGACGGGCATATTCTCGTTCTCGCTCGGCTTTACTTTATCTCACGTAAGCATCATATCGAATGCGGTTTTTGGCGCATCGCTATTGCCTTACGCTTCCTTGGGCGCCGAGATCGTAAAAGCTATCCTAACGATAATTTCAGCATTTTATATTGCTGATAAAATTATCGACTTTCGCATTTTAGGCATCGATTGCAAGCTAAATTTTATATTTTTCATCGCCTTTGCGACGATAGGCGTAATTATCGTTAGTCTGCTATCTTTATTTATGATCATCGGCATAATGATATTAAATAAATCGGAAATTGCATTTGCAGCGATGTGTCTATCTCTCGGGCCGATTTGGACCGCTTGGTTATTTCATATCAGCAGATACAGGCTCGGGGCTTTCTTGCAAAATTGCAGCCCAACGACAAAATCTACGGCAAGAAAATACAACATAGACAAGGCGCTATTGGTCATTATAATAATAATAGCGCTGCTGATTCTTATACCGATAATAGCGAAGCTTTTGTGATTTTTATTTTAAAATTTTAAACCAGCCGTAGAATTCGTTCGCTTCTAGGTGCGGATCGCCTGCGCTGGAGATGAAAAGCGGCTGTAGAGCGGCATTTGCTTTGAAATTTCCCGCGTTCCTCATCTGTGCGCTGTAAAAAATAAGCGCGTGGCTCGCAAACTGCGCAAACTCGTCAAACGAGCTCGCCCCCGCCTCTATCATCGTGATTTTCGCGTCCGCGGGCAGCGACTGCGAGACCTCTACCTTGCGCCCTGCGACGCCGAAAAGTGGAATGCTTTCATCAAAATCCAAAAGCGCGCGGTGCGAGTATATCCAAACATCGGGCGCGCGCGGCTTTAGATTTTGCGGCGCAACGCGCGCGTCTAACGCCAGCATATCGGCACTGCCCACCAAAGCGCTAATTTCATCAAATTTAGCCGCACGCACGTCCAGCATCGGCCTGTCGACGCGCACGGTCTGCCCGCCCACGCCCACGTAGTCGCACACGCCGCGCAGCTCGTGTACGAACGCGCGCTGCTTTTCGCTGCCGATCCGCCCATGCACCGCGCCATTTAGCGTGGCGTTGATTTTGATGAAGCAAAAGCCGCTCTCGCGTGCCAAATAAAATGGCTCCGCAAGTTCCGCCGCCGCGGCACGGCAAACGTCAAATTTCACCTCTATGCCCCCGCGGCGTAAAATTTCCGCGCCGCCCGCAGCCTGCGCGTTCGTATCGCGCGCACCGATTACCACGCGCGATAGTCCAAGCTCCGCCAAAAGCTCGGCACAAGACGGGGTCCTGCCGCGGTGCGCGCAGGGCTCGAGCGTGACGTAGGCGCAAGCGCCGCGCAAAAGCCCGCCGTGGCGCTTTAAGATAAAATCATGGGTGAAGCTCGGCTGCAAGAGCGCGCTTTTTAGAGCCTCAGTATTTTGAAATTTAACGCCGAATTTGCGGGCGTATTCGCGAGCGAAATCCTGCGCGAAATTTGCGTCCAGATCGCACAGCGCGGCGAAAACGGCGTTTGCCTCGGCGTGTAAAAAGCCCGCCTTTTTGTGCGCGCCTATGCCAAGAACCCTGCCGCCCCTATCCAGAAGCACGCAGCCCACGGCGGGGTTGGGTAGCGTCAGAGCCTGATAGCGCCACGCAGCCCGCAGCGCCAAATCCATATAAAATTCGTCGTTCATAAAATATCCAAAATTTAAATTGTCCCGCTCCGCCGCGATCGCTTAGCCGAATTGCGACTAGTCGGCAACCTCGTCTGCCCGCAACGGATTACGCCTCGGACGAAACCCGCTTGCCCGCCTACGCTCGCCCCTGCCGTACTGATTCGCCGACTCACGTTCCAAATACATTTGCCGCTACAAGCCTCGCTTTAAGCGCCAAATTTACCAGAGTGCAAGCCGCGCGCCGTATGTGTAGGAGCAAGATTCCGCGCGGGAACGAAACTGAGAAATCTTACCACAGGTTTTAGAATTTTATCCTAAATCGTAAATTTCGCGGCGTCCGTTTCGCGCGCCAAAATTTTCACCTATCGTGCAAACGAGCGTCTACCGATAGCGCGCGCAAACGCTAATTTTGCGAAGTAAAATTTTAATGAAGCGCTGGGGACAAAAACTGCAATCGGGCGCGAATATGAAATTTCAAAAGTCGCGGCTTGATTTCAGCTCAAATTCA
>NZ_CALLWC010000059.1 GCF_938015785.1 uncultured Campylobacter sp.
ATACGGAGCTGATCGCATTCAGAAGCGACGATATCTACAAGGTGGACTGGAGAAACACGAGAAGAAGAGAGCTTCCGAGCGAGAACGACGAGATCAAAAGGGAAATTTTGACCGAATTCACGCTTCGAGTCTGCACGCCGGTGGCCTTTGCTTGGGTGAAAAACCTAGCAGCCTAAAGCGCGGGGGCAGGTAAAACTGCCCCAAACAAGGAGAAGAGATGACCTTTTCAAGTTTCAAAGAAAGACTGCAAATCGCGACTCGCCCGGACGTCTTGGCTCCGAGCGACGAGGAGATCAAGACGCTGATGGGCGAAGCGGCGCTGGAGATTTGCAAGGCTATCACTCCGCTTGAGATGATCGAGATAGATCATCGCAGCTTCGAGGTCGCGTATCACTTGGGGGGCGATTTCTTCGTGAGAAAATTTAAGCTTCCCACAAAGGATAGCGACGAGATTGATTTCAAAGACGATAGCTTGATAAGCGCTCTGCTTTACGGAATCGCCGCGAAACGCGGACGAGACGATTTTTATCAAAAATACAGGAGCTTTTATCAAAGATCGCTCTGCGAATACGAGCTAAATAATTTCGATGAAAACACGCCCGATCTGCCTACCGCGCTTGCGCGGAGCGGATATTTGAAACCCTACAGCGTAAATTATGCGATGTCTAGCGTATATCGCTTCGTGCCGGAGTTTCTTTCTAAGCTTGATTTCTGGCTTGCAGACATCGCCTGCACGCGCAACCTCTCGTGGCGGAATTTCATCTACGATTTTATCAAATTTCAAAACAAGCAGCTAGATCGAGCCGATCTGGCGGCGCTGGATAAGATAATGAAAGAGAAGGTAAAACCATAATGGATAAAGAATTTACGCAGATTTGCAAAGAGGTCCTCGCCGCTGCGGAAAAGATAACGCCGCTTGCCGAGCAGGTGGGGAAGCTCGTCGATAGGATAGAGCAAACCAAAGAGGCGACCGAGCAAAACGCCGCGAGCGCAAAGAGCGCGCAACAAAAAGCGGCGGAGGTCCTCGCATCCATAGAAAAACTTCAGGAGCAGATCAAAGCTACCGCGGACAAGGTAGAAAACGCGGGCGCGCTTCTTGCGGAGCTAAACTCGCTTAAGGAGCAGATTAAGACCCTGCTTCAAAACGGCATCATCAACGACGAGGCACAAAGCGCCATTCAAACTTATAGCTCGAATTTGATTGAGCGGAAGTTAGCGACCAAAGTGAGCGTGGGGTATGGCTACTCAAAGATTGAGG
>NZ_CALLWC010000060.1 GCF_938015785.1 uncultured Campylobacter sp.
TCGACGCGCTGAAACTGGTGCCACCGGATCCCGATCATCCCGATGCAACGGCCCCGGCGGCCATAGTGCTGCTCTCGGACGGCGCATCCAACCTGGGGCGGGACTCGGCCGCGGCGGCTGGATCGAAAAATTTAGCGGCTATCCCGCGAGCCTAAAATAATGCCCTACGGATTTACGTGCCTGAGCGCCCTGTTTTGAGCCAAAATTTATTTGAAAGGAAAATATGAAAAACCTATTTCTAGCCGCGCTTGCGGCATTAGCGCTTAGCGGCTGCGCGGGCTTAAAATGCGGCGCAAAGGACGGACGAGACGTCGCCAAGATCGACGTGCCTGAAGATGGCTGGACGAGATACCTAAGCACCGACGGCGAGATCAAGGAGGTCGCGTTTTTCACGGCGTTTTTCTCGGGACAGTTCCGCCCGCACCCAAAAGATGGCGAAAAGATCGGCTTCGTGCTTACCAAAAAGAGCGGCGAACGCATACCGATAAGGCTCGGCAATATGTATAAGGCGGCAGACGGCGCATTCGCGCTCGCGGATCTTGACGCGCAGAGCGACGTATGGGGCGGAGCCGAGGAGCTACGCAGAGCGAAACGGGCGAAATTTTATAAATTTCAAGAGGGCAGCGTCAAAGTGACGGACTATGAGGCGCAAGGCGGGCTTTGCGAAGCGTTTTACGCAGGCGAAAAGATAAGCGTCAAAAGCGTGCTAAGCCGCCGCACGAGCAAGTCTGGCGGAGCTAGCGGCGAAATTTCCACCGCGCAGACGCAGGGCGAAATATCGCGCGACGTCGTCAAGGCTTTAAACTCGCACGAAAAGCCGTCGCCGCAAAGCTCTAGCAAAAATTTAGCGAACAAAAAGAGCACCGCGCAAAAAACCGATAGCGAGGCGTTAAAACCGGAGGCAGAGGCGCTAAAAAATATTATCTGCTACAGATAAAAACAAAGTCGATTGAAATTTCAGTTTAATGAGTAAAAATTTTGCTAAAATTTTAAATAAAAATATCTTTTCAAGGAGTAAAGTATGAGAAAAAGCGTTTTATTCTTCCTCTTGCCGCTGTTTTTATTCGGTGGCGAAGCGCAAAAGCAGCTAAATGTCTTTCAGCTAACGCCGTCAAAGATGCCGCCGCAGCAGTTTAAGGTCGAAGCGGTCTTTTCGAAAGAGATCAAAGCCGACTGCAACGACGCGTATCTGATCGGCGGCAAAATAGAGCAAAAAGAGGGCTCGGACGGGCTTTATTACGAGTTTAGCGGCGGCAACGAACTTGCTCAAACGCTGATGCTCTGCGACGGCAAGAAGCAAAAGAAGCGGATCTATTACGAGCTCACGCATCCATTCGCCTACGACGGTGGCGAAATTAGAATTTTGGCGCCCAAAGACGTCAAGGTCGAGCTTAGAATTTACGAGCTCGTAGAGAGCAAAGAGCCTAAAATCCGCAAGATGAAATAATTTCGCAAGAAGCAGGGCGGACCGAGCTTATGTATGGCGGAATTTCCGCCATGCAATAGATCTTTCATCGCGCAATGGTTTTGCGCGTAGGCGAGATAAATTTTACGGCGAAGAATGGAATTTCGGCACCGATGGGTCGTTTGGTTAAAATTTCAGTATAATTTCGCAAAAACAAGGAGAGAGCATGTCAGAGAGAATTTTTGAAAGCTTAAAAGAGCTTTTGACGCAGCAGGGCGCGCGCTTCCGCGTCGTAGCTCACGAAAGCGCGGGCACCTCCGCCGAAGTCGCCAAAGCCCGCGGTACGCAGCTGGGACAGGGCGCAAAGGCGCTGGTTTGCACGATCAAGGGCTTTAAGGACGGGCAAATTTCTTTCGCGCAAAATTTAAATTTAGCAAGCGCCGGTGACGCGCAAAGCTCCAATGCTTCTTGCGTTGCAACCGCTCAAGGCTGCGAAAACGGCGCCTACGCAGCAAATTTAGCTTTAACCGCCGATCAAATTTGCGCAAACGTGCCACAGCAGCTGAAGCTTCCTAGCGACAAACCCGCGGGTAGAAACGGCAGGATCTACGTCCTAGCGGTCTTCGCAGCCGATCATAAAACCGATCTAAAGTGCTTGGCAGAAGGGCTCGGCGGTACGAAAGCATCGCTCGTAAGCCCCGATGAAGTGGGCGATCTCACGGACTGCGTCATCGGCTCGGTGCCGCCCTTTAGCTTCCACGACAAGCTGCTGCTAATCGCCGATCCGTCGCTGTTCGGACGCTTTGATGAGATCGCTTTCAACGCGGGCTTGCTCGATCACTCGATTATTCTAAACGCGCAGGATTACGCGCGCATCGCAGCTCCGCGCATCGTTAGCTTCACCGAGGCGCAGGACGGCGAATAGCCGCGCATCGTCCGTTTCACACAAGAAGAAAACTCGGATTAAATTAATCCAAAAGCAAGGGCAGAAAAAGACAGCGCGAGAGTTGGTTGTAAAAAGGGCGCTTTGATTTTTGATCTTTTTTCTTCATATTAAAGCTTTAAAATTTGCAGTATGATCAGAAGCAAAGAGGTTACGATCGAAACAAGGGGAAATGTTATGAAGCAGGTGTGGACATTTTTGCTGTGCCTACTTGCGCTATACGGCATGGAAAATGCTGCAGCCAAGGGAGACAATGCGCCGCGGCCAGAGATTTATCAGAGTATGAAAGATATTTACGACGATCTACCGATCGCGCAACTGCCGATGTGCTATCCAGGAGAAATTTCGCCCTTAGCAGCTATCGATAAAAATTTACTTGATAAAAATGAGCTGTTTTCGTTCGCAAAGGAGAATTTTTTAATCGACAATCTAAGCGCGTATTGGGAGAGGATCAAAGACATAAGGGCTTGTCGTTTGCCAAAAAAGAGCGCCAAAACAATTCTGCTAAGGCTTTATCTGATGGATTTTCAAGATAGCAAGCACGGGCACGAATATGTTTTTATGTGCCTTTTAAACGACGCATTTCGTATAAGCGATTGTCGCGAAATTTACGCCGATTACGTGCACTGCGGTAAAAGCAAGCCGCCGATGCGCGCCAAGCAGGAGTTCGTCATCGACGCCGATTTATGCTGCACAGTAACAACGTACTACTATACTTTAGATAGCGATAAAGAGCTGCACAGAAATGTCTGCGTGCACGAAATAAAAAACGGCACGATCGTTACTAAGGATTAAAATTCAAGGCGATTTTGCGAGATGATTTTAGCCGCAAATTTCATAGGCAGAGCGGTAAACTGAGACGTGAATTCGCTCTATCTATGAGCCCCGGCTATTTCAAATCGCGATAAAATAACGCTTAAACCGAGCCTCGAATTCATCATATTGATGAGGCGCTGTTTCGAGCCGCGCCAAAACAGCTCGTAAATCTTTGGTGCACCGCAGCGTCCCACTAAGATGCATCGCCTTACGGAGCATTTTAACGACGCGAGCGCTTTATTGGTTTTGACTTCCTGCGACAAGCTGAATATCAAATCTGAAATTCTTAGCAAGCCCCGAAAGCAGCGAGGATAAAACATCCAAATTTTAAAATTTAAAAATTTTTAAAAAAATGTGAGTTTAAAAAGAATTAATCGCGACGATATCGCATCGCCGCGACTGAAGAAGGCATCATCATGCCCGCGAAGGTATTTATTTCATAGCGCCTTGTTGTTTCATCTGATCCATCATCTGCTTAAATATCTCTTTAGCTTGTTTGCAAGTGGCCTCTTGCTGCTCCTTAGGAAGTGCGCTGATCTGATCCATAGACTGCTTTTTTTGATCCTCATACATCTTGACCTGCTGCTCTTGACCCGCTTGTTTGTAGGTATCAACCATCTTATCAAGATCTGCGAAGTACTCTTTGCAGCTATCTGAAAGATCTGCGGCGCTAAGACTTAGCGCAAAGCCAAAACTAGCCAAAACTAAAAGTGATTTTTTCATTTTTCTCTCCTTGTAAAAAATCAGCGAAAGTATATCATTTCGCTTAGTAAATTTGCCTTAAATTTTAATCAAATACGGCCGTTTTTTTAAATTTATAGCGCTTTTGAAATTTTAAAATTTCACTCTCGCCGCGACGCTTACATTTTTTAAAATTTAACTCGTCTTTAAATTTTAAAATTTAAGCTCGCAATTTCGCAACTGCCGCCGGTGCTTTTTAAAATTTCGTTTTGCAATTTTTAAGCTGCATGCGAACCGCCTTAGGCTATATGCGGGCAAATTTAAACCCTAAGCCGCTTTTTTAAAATTTCATTTCGTAATTGCGCTACCGCCGCAAAATCACTTCTCTTCGAATCTAATCTGCACCGATTTTTTGTGTGCGCCGAGCCCCTCGGCATCCGCTAGCGCCATGCACGCGCCTCCGAGCTCGTCTATGGCGCGCTTATTTAGCGCTATGATCGAGCTTCGTTTGATGAAGTTATAAACCCCAAGAGGCGAGAAAAATCGCGCGCTTCCGCCGGTCGGCAGCGTGTGGTTAGGGCCTGCGAGGTAATCGCCCATCGCTTCAGGCGTGTAGTGGCCCAAAAATATCGCGCCTGCGTGGCGTATGCGCGGAAGCAGCTCGTAGGCGTTCTCGGTCGCGATCTCGAGGTGCTCGACCGCAAGCTCGTTCATCAGCCCCACGCACTCATTCATATCGCGTGCGATGATGATTGCGCCCTTGTTTTGGATGCTGGCGCGAGCGATCGGCTCACGCGCGAGCGTAGGAAGCTCGCGCTCGATATGCTCTGCGACGCAAAGAGCGAATTTCTCATCGTCGCTTATCAAAAAGCTACTCGCGATCTCGTCGTGCTCGGCTTGGCTGAGCAGATCCACGGCGATGTTGCGCGGATCTGCCGCGGCGTTTGCGATGATGCCCACTTCGCTAGGACCCGCGATCATATCGATATTCACATCGCCGAACACGAGCTTTTTGGCGGTCGCTACGAAGATATTCCCGGGGCCCGTGATGACGTCGACCTTGCCGATCGTGCGCGTGCCGTATGCCATCGCCGCGATCGCGCTTGCACCGCCCACCTTGTAAGCTTTTTTGATCCCCAGCACATGCATCGCCGCAAGCAGCAGCTCATTTACGACGCCGCCCACGGCGGGAGTGCAGACGCTGATATCCTCCACGCCCGCGACGATTGCGGGGATCGCATTCATCAGAAGCGAGCTCGGATACGCCGCCTTGCCGCCCGGGATATACAGCCCCGCGCGATCCACGGGCGTGATCTTTTGCCCAAGCATCGCGCCGCTTGGATCGAAGCTAAACCAGCTTCTCTCAAGCTGTTTTTCATGATAAGCGTAGATGCGCTCGTATGCGACCTGTAGCGCGTTTTTTAACTCTGCGGTTAAGCCTTCATACGCGCGGCTCATCTGCTCTTGCGTGATAGCCAGATCGCCCTGCACGCGCCATCTGTCAAATTTCTCAATCTGTTCAGCTAGCGCCTCATCTCCGCGCGCTCTGATCTCCTCGATGATGCCGCTTACGACGGGCATCACCGATCTCATGTCCGTCTCGCCGCGGCGCACCAGCCTTGCAAACTCCTCTTTGAAATTTGCCTTCGTGCTTTTTAAAATTTTCATTTTTGCTCCTTGTAATGCTTGGAATTTTAACGCTTTTTGCTAAATTTCGCCTTTAAGCTCGCGGCGATGTAAATTTACAGCTCGCCGATTTTCAAAAGATTAAGCGAAAATGAAATAAAATAGCCGAAATTTTAAACGGAGCGATGTATGAAAAAGATATTTTTGGCGCTGATCGCCACGGCGGCTTTATCGCTAGCAGAAGCCACAGCTTTGTCATCGACGGAACAAGAGGATCCCGGTATAAGTAGGTTGCAGAGCGAATGCGATAGCAACAATACCTTAGCATGCGTGAATCTTGCCATGGCATACTATTCAGGGGATAGTGTGAAGCAGGATTATGAGAAAGCAAAAGAGCTAAATTCTAAAGCCTGTAATTTGGGCGATGGCTGGGGTTGCACCACCTTAGGGGCGTCATACGAATACGGCAAGGGCGCAGAACAAGATTATAAAAAAGCGACCGAACTATATTCTAAGGCCTGCGACTTAAAAAATAGCATAGCTTGCGGCAATCTGGGTGTTTTATACTACTCAGGCAAAGGAGTAAAGCAAGATTACAAAAAAGCAACCGAACTGCTTTCCAAAGCTTGCGATTTGCAAGAAGGTGACGGATGCTACAATCTCGGGCTTTTATATGCCTCGGGCGAAGGCGTAAAACAGGATTATAAAAAAGCAAGCGAGCTATATTCTAAAGCTTGCGATTTAAAACATGGCGAAAGCTGTCATAATCTTGGAGTTTTATACGAAAAAGGAGATGGCGGCGTAAAGCAAGACTACCAAAAAGCAAATCAATTCTATTCTAAGGCCTGCGATTTGGAGATTGCCGAAGGGTGTTATAATCTTGGAGCTTCATACTATTTAGGTAAACATATAAAGCAGGACTATAAGAAAGCAAATGAATTGTTTTCTAGGACTTGTGATTTAGGATATAGCATAGGATGCTATGCTCTAGGGTTTTGGTATGCCTCAGGCGAAGGCATAGAACAAGACTTTGAAAAAGCAATAAATTTATATTCTAGAGCTTG
>NZ_CALLWC010000061.1 GCF_938015785.1 uncultured Campylobacter sp.
TAAAATTATTTCTTTTCAAAAATTCATAAAAAATTTTTTTTACATCTTTTTTCAAAAAAATATTTTCGCTTCCAACAAAAAATTTTCCACTAAATTTTTTAACTAATTTAAAAATAATTTCTTTTTTCAAATTTTCACTTCCAATTCCAATTTCAATTCCATTTTGAACGGTTGATTTTGAAATAATATTTTTTTTATTTTTCAAAAGTTTATCCAAAATCATGCTGTATAGAATATCGCTATCCAAATAAAAAATCAAAAGTAAATTATTTTTCAAAAGTTTTTCATTTTTTTCTTCAATTGGAAAAGATAAAAAATCAGGAATTTCAATATCATAATAATTCAAAATATTTTTTTCTTCGTAAAAACTTTCAATTTGAAATTTTATATTCAAAAAATAAAAATTTTTTTCAAAATTTATTTTAAAATTTAAAATTCTAATAAAGGAGAGGAAAATGGTAAAAATAGGTGTTTTAACGATCAGTGATCGCGCTAGCGGTGGCGTTTACGAGGATTTAGGAGGCAAAGAGATAATTGCCGTGATGGATGATTGGCTAACTTGCGAGAAAGAGTATTTTTATGAAATAGTTCCAGATGAGCTGGAGCTGATCAAAGATAAGCTGATTTATCTTTGCGATGAAGCGGGTTGTGATTTAGTGCTAACTACGGGTGGCACGGGTCCTGCTCCACGCGATGTAACGCCTGAAGCGACCGAAGCGGTAAGTGAGAAATTAATGCCAGGCTTTGGCGAACTAATGCGCGCAGAAAGCCAAAAGATCGTGCCTACGGCAATTTTATCGCGCCAGATAGCAGCGATCCGCAAAAAGTCTCTGATTATAAACTTACCAGGCAATCCAAAAGCGATTAAAGAGTGCCTTCTACCAGTGTTTCCTGCCGTGCCGTATTGTATTGATCTAATGGGAGGAAATTACATAACAGCGGATGAAAATAAGATAAAAATATTCCGTCCTAAACGCAAATAATTCGCAAAATTTAGCAGGAATTAAATGATTTATGATATTATTTGGGCGCAAATTTAAGGAAAAATATGAAAATAAATCACAACGATATTTTGGAATTTCATAAATATTTTAGCAAAATCAGCCACAGCAAAGGTCGTATTCGTATCCGCGTAAGTCCTAAAATTAGGGAGTTGCGAGATAGTGTGAGCGAGGAGAGTCTGAAGGCTAAAATAGCTGCAATTCGCGGGATAAAAGAGTATAAATTTAACTCTCTAATCGGCTCGCTGACGATTCATTATGATGAAAGCGTTTTTCCGATGCACCTTTGGGAGCAGTTTTTAAGCGGCATCAGTTCGCCGGAGCTAGTAGCGCTTGTAAATTCCAATATAGAGGCGATTTCTTGAACGAAGAAGCATTGCGTAGCACTAAAAAATCGCGCAGAATTTCTAATAAATCTCGGAATTTAAATGAGGCGCAAATTGCAGATATTGCTCTTTTGCTCGAAAAAGAGGCACAAATTTTACAGTTTTATTCGTTGGGCGCAGTTAAATTTCAAGATAAAAAGTTAGGAGAAATTCTATCTTTACGAGCCGAATTACTTGAGCGGATGTTAGACTTTGCAAATTCTTGTGGGCTTGGTGCTATGCCTCCTGAAAATAGCAGTGAGGCACTGGTTGCAAAAGGTATGAATGAGTTTTTGGCTTCGGCGCTTTTGATAGAAAAAAGCTCTATGATGTTTTATGACGATCTAATTAATTCGTGCAAGAACGCGGAATTTAAAGAGCAGCTATATAAGGCGCAGGCGGTTTCGTATAATGAAATTTTGCCGATTTTAAAGGAATTAAATTCTAAATACGAGGTTGATTTAAATTCTTTGAATTTCACTGATTTATTAAATGAAATTTTAAAAAATCCGCAGGGATTAGAGCGGATATTTCAAAAATACGATTTGCAAAATATCTTAAATAGCGCATTTTCCAATTTAATTAAAGGAATTTTGCAGAAAAATTAAATTAGGATTGCAAAAATCTAAAAAAGTCGCTATAATATCAAAATCTATGTAAAGTTGATAAAATGGCTTTATAATCTTAACACAAGGAGAATGAAATGCCGATCCCATTTCTAGCAGGTTTTGCGCTTGGTTGCGCGGCGGTTTACGCTTATAACAATCGAGATAAAATCAAAGAAGGTGCGAATAAAATCGTAAGTAGCAAAAGCGTCGAGGAGCTAAAAAATAGCGTCAAAGGCGGAGCGGAAAAATTAAGCAAAAAATCAAAAGAAATTTTTGCGGAAGCCAAAGAAGGCCTAGACGATGTCGCTGAGGCGGTAAAAAGTAAAAGAAAGTCTGGCGGTAAAAAAGCTGCGACAAGTAGCGATAGCACTGCAAAAAAAACCAGAAAAAAGCCGGGACCAAAACCGGGATTTAAAAGAACTAAAAAATCCACCGCGAGCGCTAAGACTGGCGCAACACCGGTAGGTGAGACATCCGCAGCATCTACTACTCCGCTTAATATCCCGCAGATCGTAAAAATGGACGATAATTCTTCGGCTAAATTTACGTCCGCAGACGATAAATCAGAAAAATAGAGGCTTAAATGAATAGATCACTTACGACACAGCGTTCGCCGCTGGATCACGTTTTAAGCGGCGCTATAGCGGGGGCGATCGGCGGTTGCGCCGTAGAGCTCGTTAAAGCCAAAGAAGGCAAGAGCAAATCTAAAGCGATTCGAGATGCGTTAGATATAGCGCTAAGCGGCGGTATCATCGGCGGCGGCGCGATTTACAGCGCAAATAAGCTCGTACAAGGCGAGTATCTACGCGCAGTGGCAGGCGTCGCAGTATGCGTAGGCGCGCTCATTGCGGGTAGAAATTTTATTCTTAAGGTAGGCAATGAGTAATCCGTATATCACAAAAAAAGATTTGAAAGAAATTCTAGACGATTACGATTTTGGTGGCAATAAATATTCTAGCGGCTCTGCGGGTGGCTTTGCTGGCGATGATAAGCTCGGCGGTTGGGCAAAATGGATAAATGAGCGGGTAAATTCTACACCTTTTAATAGCTCAGCCTCCGACAATGGCTCGAATAATAAAGATTCCGCCGCTCAAAGCTCAAGTGATGTAAATTCTACTCAGGGCTCCGCTTTCGGTGGAATTTTTAATTCCTTGGGTGGCAGGCAAAACGCGAACGGCTTATTTGGTAGCAACTCATTTATCACAGGTATCGTTCTAGGTGCTGCGGCAACCTATTTTCTAACCGACGAAAATGCGCAAAAAAAGCTTTTTAAGCTCATCGCAAAGGGCACCGAGATGTTTCAGATGGGCGTTGAAGAGATGAAGGAGCGATTCGAAGACGCCAAGGCAGAGATGCAAGAGTAGTCGATGCAAAATTTTAAAATTTTACACGAGACTAAAACTAGACTACGTATAAAGGTCGCGGGCTTTAAAGGGCTTGATACGAGTGCACTGCAAAAAGCTGCTGTGAGGCTTGAAGGCGTAACGGAAGCTAGATTTAACGCTAAAATCGGCTCTTTGATTCTTAAGCTTGACGCAGACGTAAATAAGGCAGGAATTCTAAAGCAACTTGCGGCTTTAAATTTAAGCGAGTTAAAATCAATTATCCCCGCTAACCATAAAAATTTGCCAAGCAAAAACGAATTTATCTTAGCGCTTCTTGCGTTGGGCGGAAATTTAATCTTTCGCACTTCGCCTTTAGTGCACGCATTTAGCATCGTAGCGTGCATGCCTATCTTAAAAGAGGGCATTAAAGAAAGCTTTCGCCACGGGCTTACTTCAAAGGGCTTGGAGGCTGCTGCTGTGGGGATTTCGCTCGCTCGCGGCGACGTATTTGCCGCAAACAGCACCAACGCGATGCTCGCTCTTGGCGAATACATGGAGGAAAGCACCGTTTATAAAAGCGACGATCTTATCCGTGAGCTCGCCCGCCCGGACATCGCCGAGGCGTGGGTCGAGATAGATCAAGACGGCAAAAAGACCGAAGTCAAAATCGCAACTTCCAAGCTAAAGGTGGGCGACATCGTGGTCGTGGGTGCAGGCGACGTCATAGCCGTGGACGGGCACGTCGTAAGCGGCGAAGCGATGATAAATCAAGCCAATATGACGGGCGAATCGGTTGCGGTGAAAAAATCTCGCGGCGATAGCGTGCTAAGCGGCACGATCGTAGAGGAGGGCAGGATCCGCATCTGGGCGGAAAACGTCGGCGAAAACACCTCTACGCAACGTATCAAGCACTACATCACGGCATCTCTTAACGAGCGCTCCAGCATCGGCATGCATACGACCCATCTAGCCGACAAGCTCGTGCCGGTGACCTTCGGGCTTGCGGGCGTGTCCTATCTGATAAATCGAAATTTTATGACCGTAGCTTCGGTGCTCCAGGCGGATTACTCTTGCGCGCTTAAGCTGCCTACGCCGGTTGCTTTTAAGTCAAGCATCTCAAAAGCGGGCAAGAACGGGATTTTGATCAAAGGCGCCAAGGCTCTTGAGTCGCTTGCGAGCGCCGATACCTTCGTATTCGATAAGACGGGCACGCTTACGTACGGCAACCTGGAAGTCGCCGAGATCATATCGTTTGACGAGCGCTTTAGCAAAAACGATATTTTAAATTTAACCGCAAGCGCCGAGGAGCATTACTTTCATCCCGTAGCCGAGGCGATCGTGGATGCGGCTAAAAAGCACGGTTTTATCCACAAACACCATGACGAGGTGGAATTCGTCGTCGCTCACGGCGTTAAAACCAGCATCGAGGGCAAAAAGCTTATCATCGGCTCGCGCCACTTTCTGGAGGATGACGAGATGATCTCGTTTGCGGCGCATGAGCAGACCATCGATCTTGCGATACAAAAGGGGCTCGCGCTGCTTTACATCGCATTTGACGGCAGGCTTTTGGGGCTCATCGGACTTAGGGATGAAGTGCGCGCAAACGCCCGCACCGTCATCGCTAGGCTCCGCGAGTTGGGCGCTAAACAGATCGTCATGCTAAGCGGCGACGTGAGCTCAAAAGCCCGCGCCGTAGCCAAAAAACTCGGCGTAGATCGCTATTACGGCGAATTGCTGCCGACGCAAAAGACCGAAATTTTAGAACAACTCAAAGCCGAGGGGCGAAAGGTAGTCTTCGTGGGCGACGGCATAAACGATGCGCCGAGCCTGATGAAGGCGGACATCGGCATCAGCATGCTAAACGGCGCCGAGATCGCCAAGGCTTCCGCGCAGATCGGGCTTTTGAAAAACGATATCGAGGGCGTAGCGCAAGTAAAGGCGCTGGCCAACGACACGCTGCGGCTCGTAAATCGAAATTTCAACGCCACCGTGGGGATAAATTCGATCATTTTATTTTTGGCGACCTTCGGCGCGCTAAGTCCCGTAGCTACGGCGCTGCTGCATAACGGCACGACGATTGGGCTACTACTAAATTCCATTAAAGGGGTAAAATTTGAGCATTGAAGATAAAATTTTGGATCTAAATTTTCAGCGCAAAGCGGCTAAAGTGACGCTCGGAGTGAGTATGGGTATCACGGCTCTAACCGCGCTGAATATGAACTCGCGCATGTCGCAGCTGCATAAAGTTTCGGGTGCAGTGATGCTGGCAAGCGCGATCTGGCACGCTAGCCTTTACGGCTCGCCGTACAGCGAGTTTCTGCAAAATAGAAAAGCAAAGAGCAGGGGCAGAAAGAGATCCGTAGCAAATTTAACCTTGGAAAATCTTCCGGACGGCAAAAGTACGTCAGTAAAAAGCGCTCCCGCAAAAAGAAAGCCTCGCGCGCGTAAAAGCGCCTAGCGGCATAGCGCGTCGCGGCTTTAAAGCGCAAAGATAAACTCTAAAGCCGCTAAATTTCTTTAAACGCAGTCGCCGAATAAAACGTCGTAAGCGGTCAAATTTGCACCGTTTTCAGCTAAATTTGCTATCAATAATCTCACTTCGTAAATTTAATCGAATTTGTATTTTCAAATTTTGTGGTCATAGTTTCGCTTGCAAATTTTACGTTTTGCAGTTGCGGCGACTCCGCTACTTAAATTTTAATTCGCAAACGCTTCATAATATCCTTTAAATTTAACCCGTCTTTACCTGGCGCAAATTTAAATTTCGCTACAATCGCTTTTTAAAATTTTGCGCCGAGCGCGCGAAAAGAGGCTAAAAAAGCCAAAAAGCTAAATTTAAAGGATCAAGATGGATTTTCAAATAGACGCCGCAGACGGCGCGGCGCGCGCCTGCACGATCCGCACGGCGCACAGCACGATCCGCACCCCCATTTTTATGCCGGTCGGCACCGTGGGCGCGGTCAAAGCGCTCGATGCGACGGACGTGGAGCAGCTCCTGGGCGCGCAGATCATCCTTGCTAACACCTATCATATGTATCTGCGCCCGGGCTCACGGGTAGTGGCGGAATTCGGCGGGCTGCACGGATTTACGAAATTTGCCCGCAGCTTTCTGACCGACAGCGGCGGCTTTCAGGCCTTTAGCCTGCGCGCAAATACCAAAAACGACGAGGGCGGCATAAAATTTAAAAGCCACATCGACGGCAGCACGCATTATTTCACGCCGCGCTCGGTGCTGGATACGCAGTATGAGCTAAACTCCGATATTATGATGATTTTAGACGATTTGGTGGAACTGCCGCGTGAACCTGGCGCGCTTAGCGCGGATGAGAAATCGCGGCTTAAAAAGCGGATCGATCTAAGCGTCGCGCGCACGATAAAATGGGCTCGCGAGGCGATAGATTATCACGAGGAGATGAAATCTCGGGGCCTGCACGCTCATCAAAATATCTTCGGTATCATCCAGGGCGGCACCGATCCGCAGGCGCGCAAATTTTGCGCCGAAGCGCTGTGCGAGATGAGCTTCGACGGGCTTGCGATCGGAGGGCTCAGCGTGGGCGAGAAAAACGAGCTGATGTACGAAACCGTAGAGGCTATGATGCCATACGTCGATGCGGCGCGCCCGCGATATTTGATGGGGGTCGGCACGCCCGAGGATCTCGTCGAAAACGTCGCTCGCGGCGTGGATATGTTCGACTGCGTGATGCCCACGCGCAACGCCCGCAACGGCACGCTATTTACGAGCTTCGGCAAGATCAGCATCAAAAACGCGGGCTTTATCAGCGATCACGATCCGATCGATCCGCACTGCGACTGCTACACGTGCAAGCGCTTCAGCCGCAGCTATCTAAATCATCTATTTCGCGCGCGCGAGCTTAGCTTTTACCGCCTCGCGAGCATTCACAATCTACACTATTACCTGCGCCTTGCCGCGGATATGAGAGAGGCGATCATGCACGGGCGGTTTGCGGAGTTTAGGCGTGAATTTTACGCCGCACGAAACATAGCCCGAGATTAATTTCGGCGGGCGAAGACGCGGAATTTAGCGCGATAGTTAAATTTAGCCGCGGCGACGGGGCGGATTTTAATACGGCGCGCGCGGTTAGATTTAAACGCGACAAAATTTGGGCGATGAAATTTTAAGAGCTGTGTAGCGTGGAGCTTGTAGCTTAAAATTTGATTTAAATCCGCGCTTAGATTTTTGTATCGATTAGAATTTTATTTTGGCAAAATTTTATTATGATAGAGCTATGTCTTGGAATTTCGCCGTAGAATATGAGATAAAATTTAGTTTTGAAGCTTAGCACTGAATCTGTGGATAAAATTCTGCGTTGATATGCGCTGAGCGCGCGAGATTTAAAGATGGAATTTAGCGGTAGGATTTTACAGACGCGATGTCAAATTGCCACGGCTTCAAATAAAAGGGGGACATTGCATTGAAATTCGCAGGCATTGGTGTTATTTTGTAAGCCGTGCGTTACGCATATAAAAGACATATATTGCTTTAGGGCGTGCGATCTGCGCCTACAATTGCGGAATTTTATTGCGATAAAATTTTAATGCGGTAGAATTTTACTTTGATAAAGTTCAAATTTCCGTTAAATTCTGTCGTCGTGCTAAATTTTGCGATGAAATTTTGAGTGGAATTCTATCGTAGTAAAATTTCATCGCAGCCAAATCTGCGGCAAAATTTTGTAGAATTTATTTTTTGATCCGCCTTAGCATACAAAATCCAAGGAAATAAAGCGGCGACATAACGATAAAAATTATGATGTATCTCCATGCCGTGCTCGCAAAAAATAGCCCCGTAAGTTCCATAAATTTCATCGACGCGCCAGTATAGCGGTCGCCGATACCGATGAAAATAATAGCTGCGAGCTCCACGAGCAGCGCAGGAGCAAATAGGATCGAGCCTGCAGTTTTGAAAAACATAAACGCAAACGCCTTGAACTTATAATAAAACGAAATGAGCCCAAGTCCGATCACGCCGCAGATGAAAAACTGCTCGAACTCATCTAGCCCCAGGCTCTTATCCTGTAGGATCGTAGAGATGACGCACAGGATGATAAAGACGTTGTAATTCGCCATTTGACGCATTGGGTATTGATCGTGCGTCGCTATGGAGAGTAGGTTTATCGCGCGGTTAAGCGGCAGCAGATAAAATAGCGCAAAACTAAGGAAAATCAGCAGATCCATTACCATATAAACCGTATCTTGATTGACGTAGTCTTGGATCTGCGAAAAAGATAGAAATATGCTTGCAATTTGCGAGCGGAATATCAAAATAATGACTATCGGCACTATGGGCAGGATTATGGATTTAAGTCCTTCCTTGCGGATAGATGAAGTATAAATTTTACTCTCGACACTTTGCGTAGTGCGCAGATCATCGGTTTGGACGAACTCAAATCCAAAGAATTTCGGTTTTTTTGCACTCGTAGGCTTGGCTTTGCGGTTAAATTTAAATTTATTAAATTTTTTTGCGACCTTCGTTTCTTTTACGGCAGATATATCGTTTGCAATATTTTCGGTAGAGCTTTGAAAGGATGGCGTTTCGGATATATTGTTTTCTGCAGAATTCTTATCACCAAAAATTTCATCGTTTTGTTTTGCAGATTCTTTTGGCTGTGGGGCTACTTTTTGCGCTACGCGGTCTTTAGATTTAGAGCCCTCGACGCGCTTTATATTTATCGCGCTGGATGTTAGCGTGTCGAAGCTTACCTCATCGCCATCGGTTAGGCTAGGATCGCGCTCGCCAAGCATTTCGTAGCTATACTCGACCCCGCCTGTGGCGACTATGACATTTTCACCTCTGATAAATCCGATAAGTCTCATATACTAACATTCCCCGATTTTTTAATGAGAAATATTAGTCAAAATGAACTTAAAAAACGATTATTCTACGGTGACGCTTTTGGCTAAATTTCGCGGCATATCCACATCATTGCCAAGTCTGACGGAGATCTCAAGAGCTAGAATTTGTAAAATTATCATCATCTCAAAAAATTCGCTCATCGCGTGGCTCTGCTCGCTTGTTTTGATAAAATCATCCGCGATTTCCGGCTCTTCCGGGCTGATAGCTAAAATATACGCATCGCGCGCGGCAAGCTCTTCGACATTGCTTTTGGTTTTTTCATAAAGTGCATTTTTAGGCATTAGCGCGATCGTAAAAAGATTAGAATCCGCAAGAGCGATCGGACCGTGTTTCATCTCGCCGCTCGGATAGCCCTCCGCGTGCAGATAAGAGATCTCTTTGAGCTTGAGTGCGCCCTCAAGAGCGAGCGGATAGAAAATATCGCGACCGATAAAGAAAAAGCCGTGCCCATGCAGATAGTGCTTACTCATGCGGTAAATTTTATCCTGCAAGCCGTCTTTGATCTTTAAAATTTGCGGGATATGAAGCATCGCTGAAATTTCAGCGGAATTCATGCGCGCTGAGATGACCTCGCGCAGATTTGCAAGATAGATCACAAACATCCATAGCACCATTACCTGCGTCGCAAAAGCCTTCGTGGAGGCTACGCCCTTTTCGATGCCTGCGCGAGTTAGAATCACGCTGCCCGCCATGCGCACGATCGAGCTATTATCGACGTTGCATATCGCAAGCGTTCTAAGACCGGCTTTTTTAGCGATATGCAGCGCCTCTAAGGTGTCGGCGGTCTCGCCACTTTGCGAGATCACGATAAATAAGGAATTCTTGTTTAAAAATGGTTCTTTATAGCGGAATTCGCTGGCAACTTCTACTTTTGCGCGGATTTTAGCGATGCGCTCGAAAAGATACGAACTTACGAGCGCGGCGTGATAGCTCGTACCGCAGGCGCATAGCACGACCTCATCGATCCCCTCAAACAGCGACGCGTCAAGTTCGTCAAATTTTATCTTGCCGCCCTTGATTACGCGCCCCATCATCGCTTCGGTTACGACTTGCGCTTGCTCGTAAATTTCTTTTTCCATAAAAAATCTAAAGCCCTCTTTTTGCGCATAGCCTTTATCTTTAGGAAGCTCACTAAAGGCGCAATTATGCGGTTTAGAGTTTTTAAAAATGTCGATTTGCCCTAGTTTGGCGACGCCGTAAATTTGATCGTCCAGATACGCAGCCGTATTCGCAAGCCCGATGAGCGGAGCGTCCGAGGAGCTAAAGAAAATTTCGTTTTTATCGTTTTTTGCGACGATGAGCGGAGCTGCATTTTTAGCAAAGAAAATTTCGCCGGGTGCTGCCTTGGTGATCAAAAGCGTTGCGTATGCGCCTTTTAGCCGTTTAATTGTGGCTTCATATGCCTTAAATGCGTCGTTACTAGCCTTGAAATTTTTTTCAAAAAGATGTACGATCACTTCGGTATCGGTCTGGCTTAAAAATTTCACGCCGTCCGCTTCGAGCTCATCTTTTAGCTCGATGTAGTTTTCGATGATGCCGTTATGTACGACGAAGCTAAAATCTCCAAAATGCGGATGCGCGTTAAGCTCGGTGGGCTTTCCGTGCGTCGCCCAGCGAGTATGTCCGATCGCAACGCCAAAGCCTTGCGAAGTGAAATCTTTCATCTTTTCTTCGAGATTATTTAGCTTGCCGACCGCTTTGAAGTACTTTATATTCGCACTCTCATCCATCACGGCAAGCCCAGCGCTGTCATATCCGCGATACTCGAGTTCTTTCAGTCCGTTTATTATGATTTTTTTCTTTTCGGCATTTCCTATGTAGCCTACGATTCCACACATTTTGCTTTCCTTATTTAAAATTTGGCGCCCATTTTACTACGCTATTTTAAATTAACGAAATTCGGCTCTAAATTTAGTCCGCTTATCCATTTTGTAAGCAAAAAATTATATAATTAGCTCAAAATTTGGCTTGGGAAATCGATGGAAATTTTAGAAAAACTACAAAGCGGCGAGAGATTAAATTACGAAGACGGCGTGAAATTATGGGATTTGGATCTTTTCGATCTGGGCAAATTCGCCTTTGCTATTCGCAAGCAAAAAAACGGCAAAAACGTCTATTTCAACGCAAATCGTCATATAAATCCTTCGAATTTATGCGCAGATACCTGTAAATTTTGCGCATTTTCGGCGCACCGCAAGAACGACGGGGCTTACACGATGAGCGACGATGAGATCATGCGTATCGTGGACGAGACGGTAGCGCGCGGCACGAAGGAGATTCATATCGTAAGCTCGCACAATCCGTTCGTTACGCCGCAGCAATATTTGGGAATTTTTAAAGCGATAAAGCAAAAATATCCGCTTGTGCATATCAAGGCGATGACCGCGGCGGAGATCGATTACTGGCGGCGAAAGTGGAAGATGAGCTACGAGGAGACGATAGAGCTGATGATGCAAAGCGGCGTGGATTCGATGCCTGGCGGCGGCGCCGAAATTTTTGACGAGGACGTGCGCGATAAAATTTGCAAAGGCAAGGTCTCAAGCGAGCAGTGGCTGCAAATCCACTCGCTGTGGCATGCGCGCGGGCGTCAGAGCAACGCCACGATGCTCTTTGGACATATCGAAAGCCGTGCTCACCGCATTGATCACATCTTGCGCATCCGCGCTCTGCAAGATGAGAGCCTAGCTCGCGATAACGGCGGCGGTTTCAACGCCTTCATCCCGCTCGTGTATCAGCGCGAGAACAATTACCTGGACGTGAAGGGCTTTTTGGGCTCGGTCGAAATTTTAAAAACGATCGCGATTAGTAGAATTTTGCTTGACAACGTTGCGCATATCAAGGCGTATTGGGCGACCTCGACCTTAAATTTAGCCCTCGTAGCGCAGGATTTCGGCGCGGATGATCTTGACGGCACGATCGAGAACGAAAGCATTCAAAGCAGCGCCGGCGCCGGCAGCAAAAAAGGGCAGAGCAAGCGCGATTTTATCGATATGATCAGCACGGCGGGCTTTGTGCCGGTCGAGCGCGACAGCTTGTATAACCAGATCGAAATTTACGAATAAATTCTAAAGGAGGAGCAAGTGGAGAAATTCTTTCATCTCGCTGCCGCGAAAACGTCGGTAAAACAGGAGCTTATCGCAGGGCTTACTACGTTTTTGGCGATGATTTACATCGTGCCGGTAAATGCTAACATTATGAGCATCGCAGGCATGCCGTTTGATGCGCTGGTTACGGCAACTGCGCTTATTACGATAATCGCAACGCTATTTAACGGGCTCTTTGCAAATACCCCCGTAGCGCTTAGCGTCGGCATGGGGCTAAATGCGTATTTTACCTTTGCGTTGTGCGTGGATGCGAAGATGCCGTGGCAGAGCGCACTTGGCATCGTAGCGATAAGCGGGGCACTTTTTACCGTGCTTTCGTTTACCAATTTTCGCGTTTGGGTTATCAAATCTATCCCGCTTGATCTGCGTCGCGCCATAAGTGCGGGTATCGGGGCTTTCATCTGCTTTATCGGACTTAAACAGATGGGCGTCATCGCGCCTAGTCAGGCGACGCTAGTAACTTTAGGAAATTTAAAAGATCTAAACGTTTTACTTGGAATTTTAGGCTTAGCGGTCGTGCTTGTGCTCTTCGTGCTTAGGATCAAGGCGGCGTTTATCTTAAGCATCTTGATTACTTCGTGCGTTGCGTGGGTGGCTGGAATTTCGCCCGCACCTCATGGCATCGTAAGCGCGCCAAGCGGCATAACGCCGATATTTGCTAAGCTAGATATCCCCGGAGCGCTAAAGCTCGCGTTTGTACCTTTTATAATCACATTTTTCGTCACGCATCTATTCGATAGCATCGGTACTCTAACCGGCGTGGGAAACCGCGCGGGGCTTTTTGGAGAGAATAGCAAAGACGGCATGAAAAAACTATCTAGAAATTTAACTTCCGATGCGATAGGAAGCGTCGCAGGCGCCATTATCGGCACGAGCACGGTTACTGCATTTGCTGAAAGCGCGAGCGGAGTAGAAGCGGGCGGCCGCACGGGGCTTACCGCGGTATTTTGCGCTATATTTTTCGTGCTGACGCTGTTTATGCTACCGCTATTTAAAGCGATCCCTGCAAATGCGATCTATCCGATCCTTGTAATGGTCGGGGTTCTGATGTTTAGCGAGCTTGGCAAGATCGATTATAGCGACGCGGGAATTCTAATCCCTGCCTTTTTTATAGTGTTTTTGATGCCTTTTACCTATTCGATCACCAATGGCTTAAGCTTCGGCTTTATCGCTTATATCGTAGTTAGACTCGCTCAGCGCAGGATAAAAGATTTAAATTTCGGCGTTTTGACGCTTGGCGCGATTAGCGTTTTAGTATTTTTAATGCATTAAATTTTAAGGAAAGATATGAGATTTTATAGTTTTACTGAGATGGATCGCGACGCAAGAGTTATAGCAAAGCAGGTTAGGGACGAATTTATGCCCGACGCGATCGTGGCGATCGCTAGAGGCGGGCTCACATTCGGTCACGCGCTAGCCAATGCGCTTGATATGCGGACGATATTTTCGATAAATTCCATCCACTACGCAGATACCAAAAAGCTCGACACCATCGACGTTTTCAACGTGCCCGATCTAGAGCTTTACAAACGCGTGCTGCTGGTGGACGATATCATCGACAGCGGTGACAGCATGGTCGAGATCAAGCGCGTGCTGCTGGAGAAATTCCCGCAAATAGAGCTTAAAACCGCGGTGATTTTTTACAAACCTAAAGCGCTTATCCAGCCCGATTTTAAAATTTCAAAGACGGATGAGTGGATAAATTTCTTTTGGGAAAATTATACGATAGAGGAATGAAGCGGCGCGCGGTTAAATTTAGCGGCTAAATTTTAAAGGATTCGGCGGCTCAAATTTTATAAAATTTCGGCCGTAGAATTTAGGTCGTAAATTTAAAGCGCCCGCAGCAAGGATGAGAGTGAAGAAGCTTTATCAAAACGAAATTTTCGTGATCTCTATAATGTGCCTGTTTCAGGGCATATTTTTGCTTTATGCGATTTCAAATTTAAGCATCAGCTACTACGAGGCCGAAATTTTTTATGAGAAAAAATCCCTTGTTTCGCTAATCGCAAATTTAAGCTGCGAAATTTTCGGGCGCAACGACTATGCCCTGCGCGTGTCGTTTATTTTGATCCATTTCGCAAACGCCGCGATGATCTATAAAATTTCAAAATTTATTCTAAAGCGCCGCTTCGATAGAGTAGTCGCTACGGCGCTATTTATGGCGCTTCCTGCATCGATGAGTAGCGCGATCTTGCTAAATCCCGCGGGCATCATCGTTTTTTTCACGCTGCTGGCGATCTATTTTGCAAAGAGCGAATACGATATCGCGCTTTTCGTGCTTCTATCCGTTTGCGCCCTGATCGATAAAGCGTTTTTTATGCTATACGTCGGCTTTGGAATTTGGGCGCTTTATACGCGCAAAAAGGAGCTTTTGCTACTTTGCATAGCGCTATTTAGCTTCAGCGTGATCTTTTACGACGTAAGCTCCGAGGGCAAGCCGAAGGGGTATTTTTTAGACACCGTGGGCGTTTTTGCGGGCGCGTTTTCACCTCTCGTGTTTTTATTTTTCATCTACACGATCTATAGAATTTGGATCAAAGAGGAAAAGAGCCTGCTTTGGTTCATCGCTACGAGCGCGCTTTGTCTAACGATGCTTTTTTCGCTAAGACAGCGCGTGCCGCTTGAGATGATGCTGCCGTATTGCGTTATCGCTACGCCTCTGATCATTCGGGTTTTATTTAATTCATACCGCGTTAGATTGCCTAAATTTCGCACCTTTCACAAGATCGCCGTGGGTGTGACGCTGGTAAGCTTAGCGGTGAGTTATTTTGCAGTGATTTTTAGTGACGTGATGTATGAGGCGATGTTCGCAAACAAGCCGCAGCGGCATTTCATCTATAAATTTGACGTAGCTAAGGAGCTAGCGAGCGAGCTAAAAAATCGCGGAGTAAAAAGCGTAAGCTGCGAGGACAAGAGGCTCTGCCTGCGCCTGAAATTTTACGACCTGCCAAGCGGCGAGGATGCGTATATTTATGAGCGAAATTCTGAAAATTCGACACAAAATATAGATATTTACAAGCGAGGCGTGCGAATTGCTAAATTTTATGTTAAAATATAAACAAAATTTTTATGAAAGGTAAAAATTATGAAAAAAGCATTTACTATGATAGAGCTGATTTTCATCATCGTGGTGGTTGGAATTTTGGCGGCGGTGGCAGTGCCTCAAATCAATCGAAATAGCCTTGTGGAGGCGGCAGATCAAGTAGCTGCTCATATTCGCTATACTCAGCAGCTGGCTATGAATGATAACAAATTCGATCCTGACGATCCTAATTGGTTTAAGAGATTTTGGAGGATTCAATTTACCGATCAAGGAGCACCGGGCTCTGCAGCAGGATGGCGATATAATATATATTGGGATAACGGAGCTTTCCCGGGTTCAAACGGACAACCAAATAGCCTAAATTCTATGGCAGCTGATCCGCAAAATCCTAACAAACTGCTTACTTCGGGCTTTGCTAGGCAACCTGCCAATACTGATGGTGCAAAAATGAATAAAAAGCTAAATTTAGAAGCAACATATAATATAAGCAATATAGAATTTACTAATTGCGGTAATGGAAACAATCATACTATCTCTTTTGATTCTTATGGTCGCCCTATGGGGCAGCTTGCTAATTCTGTAGTGCCATATGATAGGCTTTTTGTGGGTCAAAATCCATGCGTAATCACGCTTACCAATGATGCGAAAGAGACCGCTAGTATTACTATCGAGCCGGAGACCGGATACGTAAGATACACGCTAAATTCTAATACCGGCACAGCCGCGCAATAGGACTAATAAAATTTTTACTCAAATTTAAGTAAGCGCAAGGAGAATGATGAAAAAATACATAATGACGCCGATTTATTACGTAAACGACGTCCCGCACATCGGTCACGCATACACGACGATCATCGCCGATACGATGGCTAGATTTTATCGCCTGCAAGGACACGAGGTGTTTTTTAAAACGGGCACCGACGAGCACGGCCAAAAGATCGAGGAGGCTGCAGCCAAGCACGGCCAAAGCCCGAAGCAGTACGCAGATGGGGTAAGCGCTAAATTTAAAGACCTGTGGGACGAGTTTGACATCAGCTATGATATGTTTTCGCGCACTACCGATGCCGCGCATGAGGCGGCGGTGCAAAACGTATTTCGCAAGATGTATGAAAAGGGCGACATTTATAAGGGCGAATACGAGGGCAACTACTGCGTAAGCTGCGAGAGTTTTTTCCCTTCCAATCAGCTAATCGACGGCGAGTATTGCCCCGACTGCGGCAAAAAGACTAAAATTTTAAAAGAGGAGAGCTATTTTTTCAGACTTAGCGCCTATGCAGACAGACTTTTAAAATGGTATGAGGACGAAAAGTGCATCCTGCCCCTAGGCAAAAAAAACGAGGTCGTAAGCTTCGTAAAAGGCGGTCTGAAAGATCTTTCGATCACGAGAACGGGTTTTGATTGGGGCGTTAAAATTCCGCCCGAGCTGAACGATTCGAAGCACGTGATTTACGTCTGGCTGGACGCGCTAATGGATTATCTTAGTTCGCTTGGATTTTGCGCGGGCGGCGAGCGGATGGAGTATTGGAGCGACGCGCTGCATATCGTGGGCAAGGACATTTTGCGCTTTCACGCCGTTTATTGGCCTGCGTTTTTGATGAGCCTGGGACTAAATATGCCACGCAGCATCGCAGCTCACGGCTGGTGGACGCGCGACGGCAAAAAGATGAGCAAGAGCCTGGGCAACGTCGTGGATCCGCGCGAGGTCGCAAACGCCTACGGGCTGGAGCAGTTTAGGTATTTTTTGCTGCGCGAGGTACCATTTGGCCAAGACGGCGATTTTTCGCAAAAAGCGATCATCAACCGCGTAAATTCCGAGCTTGCCAACGAGCTTGGAAATCTACTTAGCCGTATCGTCGGCATGAGCGCGAAATATTCGGATTATGTCATAAATTCCAAAGACGTGATGAAATTTTTTACCGCCGAGATCGAGGAGGCGAACTCCTATCTGAGCGCCGCACTTAACGCGCTTGAGGAGGTCGCTACCAATAGATACTTGGAAGAGCTTTGGAGGGCACTTGCTCTTGCGAACGCTTCGATCGCGAAATACGAGCCGTGGAATTTGATGAAAAACGGCGAGCAGGCTAAGGCGCTGGCTCTCGTCGCATTGGTTGCAAATATTTTGGCTAAAGTCGCCGTGCTGCTAAGCCCCGCGATGCCGAAGACAGCGGCACGTATCGCAGACACGCTCGGCTTTGAAATATCCACTTCGCTTTATGAGAAGCTAGTGCTTCGCGGCGAAATTTTAGATTTTAAGGCCAAGCCGTGCGAGCCGCTTTTTACCAAGATCGATCATGAGCTTATGCCGAAGGCGGACTACGATAGACTGGACGGCGCTGTCAGTTCTACAAGCTGTTCGGGCACAGACGCCGCGGTAAAAGGCGCACCAAATTTAAACGCAAACGCTTCCGGCTCAGGCGCTACCACGCAAGGAGCCCAAGGCAAGATAACCGAGGCTCAAATCAAAATCGACGATTTCAAAAAATGCGTTATCAAGGTTGGCACGATTTTGGAGTGCGAAAACATTGAAGGCAGCGAGAAATTGTTGCGATTTATGATCGATTTGGGCGAGGAGAAGCCGCGTCAAATCATCAGCGGTATCGCGAAATTTTACGATCCCGCCGCGCTTGTCGGCAAGCAGATCTGCGTGCTGGCAAATTTAAAACCCGCTAAAATTTTTAAACATAGCAGCGAGGGTATGATTTTAAGCGCCGAGGACGGCAGCCTTACGCTGCTTAGCACTCTCACGCCCGTAAAAAACGGCGCGATCGTAGGTTAGCGATGAAGGCTTTAGCGCGTAAGGCTTCAAAGCTCGCTATCTACGGCGCGGCTGGGCTCTGCGCGCAAAAAAGCGGCGCTTCGGATAAAATTTTAAAGCTTTGTCGCAGCTGTGGTTTTGCTGTAAAGATCGGCGCGGGCGGGCTTGCGTGCGTGAGCGCACCCTTGGCGCTAAAGCTCGGCGCGGGAGTTGCTTTAAAATTTGCGGCACGTAAAATTTTAACGCTAGGCGTTTGCGAGCTGTCGAAGTCTGCCGCTTTAAAATGTGTAAAACTCGGCGCGCGCACGGTTGTGCGCTCGTTTTCACGCACCGATAAATTTACGGACGAGCGCACGAAAAAATATGCGAGCGCGGATGGCGAGAGCTCTAAAGCAAGCGTCGCGTCGCGCAGAAAGCGCACGGCAAGCGTTTCTAGCGCGAGCATCAAAAAAGACGCCTTGCTTTTCAAAAGCGCCTCTGCTAAAAAAAACGTAGCGACAAAAAGCGCACCCGCAAAAAAATCCCCGCTCGCTAAAAAACCTGCACCTATCGCAAAAACCGCATCGACCGCCAAAAATATCGCAGCAAGTGTAGTCTCTACATCCACGGCAAAATCGCCATCTGTCGCAAAATCGGCATCCGTAAAAAGCGCCGCGCAAAATAAAATTTCCGCAGCTAGCGCAAAATGGGCACCCGTCAAAAACGCATCTCAGAACGCAAAATCTCGCCGTATCGCAAAAAATACTGCCACACCTGCCGTAATCGCCGCAAAAGACGCCGCCGCATCCGGCGCAACCTCCGCATCTACCGCAAAGCAGCCGCACCGCGCCGCAAAGAGCGCGCTTCTTAAAAGCTCCGCCGCAGGAAAGTCGTAATGGTAAATTTATTAAATTTAACCCGTATCGTAAACGGAACGATGCTAAATAATCCCGCAATCTCCGCGGTCGAAAGCTTTGCGATTGAGCCCGCAAAGGTCGCGAAAAAGGGCGCTTTCATAGCACTCGGCGCAAACGAGCGCGACGTGCGCACCGCGATCGATAACGGCGCGTACGCGATCATTTTCGATAATAATTTCAAGCCGCTTAACGATGAGATCGCCTTTATCAAGGTTGAAAATTTATGCTCGGCGCTAGTGCGACTGATAAAATTTCTGGGCGAGACGTGGCGGCACGGCTTCGTGCTGATAAACGAGGTGCAAAGCGAGATCCTGCGCTACACGAGCGTGCCGAAAAATTTGATGTTTGCGCCGCGCAGCAAGGGCGAGCTTTTTATCAGCCTGCTGAATGCCAAAGAGAAAAATACCTACTTCACCACCGACGGCGAGCTTTTGCAAAGCCTTGGCATCTCGCCTGTCCGGGTTCCCGCGAGTGATGATTTTAGGCTGCTTTATGGCGGCTCGATATTTTACAGCAGCTTCGTTTTCGGCGGGCTTTATTATTCAAATTTAGTCTTTCCTCAGCTGTTTTTGCCCGAGCTATGCGGCGTAATCGAGTATCTCTCGCGCAAAAACATACCCTTTAAATTTCAAAACTTAAGCGCATTCGGCCATTTTGAACCGATTTTTGTGGATAGATTTTTTAACGTTAGCTCGCTTGGCGGCAGCTACCGCGCTTTTATCGCCGAGAGCGATCCTGAGCTTTTTGCGCGCGAGGCGGAGTTTTTGCGGGCAAAATTCCGCGAAAAAATTATCGTCTGCGCTAGCTGGGAGGATCGATTGGACGGCGTTAAGATCGACTTTCGCTTCAATAAGCTAAGCGCTCTAAAGAGCCTGCCGGAGTTTCACTACGCGCTTGTTTTTGCGGAAAAAAGCGCGATCGTGCAGCTTCTAAATCAAAAACCGCAAGAAAAAAATCTATTTTTTTAAAGGCAGCGGATGCAGAGCTTTGATGAAATTTTAAACGGAAATTTTTGGATAAAGAGGCTTTACGAAAACGGGCTATTGCGCGAGGTGAAGGAGCAGATCGGCACAGAGCTTGAGATCGCGCACGCAAGCTACATCGAGGTCAAAAAAGAGCGTTCGCAAGCACTGCTTTTTACAAACGTGCGAAACGCGCAAGGCAAACGGATGCCGCCGGTGCTAACCAATATTTTCGGCTCCTCCCCCGCTCTAAATTTAATCCTCGGCCGCAAGCCCGACGAAATTGCCGCTGAGATCGAGAGCCTGCTAAAGCCGAAGCATCCGCAAAGCCTCGGCGAAAAGCTTGATTTCTTGGCGCACTTAATCTCGCTGCGTAAAATTTTTGTAAAGCGCCTTAGCGGTCGCGGCGAGTGCCAGCAGGTCGTGCATCTAGGCGCTGACGTCGATTTAGGTGAGCTTCCTGTGCTTAAGACCTGGGAGAATGACGGCGGCGCGTTCATCACGATGGGGCAGGTTTATACGAAGGATCTGAACTCTCAAACGCAAAATCTCGGCATGTATCGCCTGCAAATTTACGGGCGCGACCGCTTGGGGATGCACTGGCAGATACACAAAGACGGCGCGGGCTTTTTCGACGAATACCGCAAAGCGGGGCGCAAGATGCCCGTGTCCGTGGCGATCGGCGGCGATCCGCTCTATATCTGGTGCGGTCAGGCGCCGCTGCCGAAGGGGATTTTTGAACTGCTGCTTTACGGCTTCATCCGCCGCAGTCCCGCTCGCCTCGTAAAATCGCTTACGAATGAAATTTACGTTCCCGCGGACGCTGATTACGTGATCGAGGGCTTTGTCGATCCCGCAGTAAGCGAGCCGGAGGGACCTTTCGGCGATCACACGGGATATTATACGCCGGTAGAGCCATTCCCAGTGATGGAGGTTAGCGCGATCACGCACAAGCGTGCGCCCGTATTTCACGCCACCGTCGTGGGTAAGCCGCCGCTTGAGGATAAATTTATGGGATATGCGACCGAGCGGATATTTTTGCCGCTGTTTCGTACGAGCGCGTCCGATCTGATCGATTATAAAATGCCCGAGAACGGCGTATTCCACAACCTGATTTTGGCTAAGATCGCCGTGCGCTACCCCGCTGCGGCTAAGCAGATCATGCACGCGTTTTGGGGCGTGGGGCAGATGAGCTTCGTCAAACACGCCGTTTTCGTGCCGCAGGACGCGCCGAGCTTGGATGAGTACGAGGCGCTTACGAAGTACGTCCTAAACCGCATAGGCGCGCGCAGCCTCGTTTTTAGCGAGGGTGTGTGCGATCAGCTCGATCACGCAAGCCCGAACTCCTGCTTCGGCGGCAAGCTCGGTATTGATGCGACGGCGGATCTAAGCTCGCAGGCGCCGCAAATTTTAAGCGATGAGGAGCTGCTAGCTAAATTTCAAAGCGAGGAGCCCGCCATTTTGGCGCTTAAGCAGCACTTTTGCGATACGAAAAACCCGCTCGTGTTGATAAACATAGACAAAAAAGAGCTCGTAGAGCGGAGCTGGCGGCGGCTTTTGAAATTTAGCGAGCATTTTAAAATTTTGATTTTTACCGATGCGGGGAATGATGCGAGCAACCTCTATATGAGCGTTTGGCGCGTCGTAAATAGCATCGATGCGCTGCGCGACATGTTTGTGACGCAGGGCGATCGCATCTGCATCGACGCTACGAGCAAGTACGAGTGGGAGGGCTATACGCGCCGGTGGCCGCAGGAGACGCTCTGTAGCCACGAAGTCGTAGTAAGCCTCATAGCGCGCGGCATCGTGCAAGATGAGCCCGAGCTATTTAAGAAATTTGAAATTTTTTGAGGACGCGGGACGAAACTTCGCGCGGATTTGAAATTTTAAAATTTTGCACTCTGATTTTAAGGGCTGCACATTAAATTTAAAATAAATTTATTTGAATTTATGTGTTTAAGCAGTGAAATTTTGTAAAATTTTCAATGATAGAAATAGCAAAATTTTTAAAATCTTTATAAAATTTGCAATAGCTAGATTTAGGAAGTATAAACGTATTGCGTATTTAGGATATGCCACAAATCCGAAGTCGGACGGGTTCGTGCGCCAAAGCAAAGTAAGCCAGCAGCTTAAAAGCTTTGAAATTTTAAAAATTTAAGGATCATATAAATTTAATGAAAGTAAGATCGTCGATTTTTTATACCATCACGTTCATCTTCGCGCTCGCCGCCGTGGGCGTTTCACTCGCCCTACTCTGGCTCATCGGCTACGATCAGCAAAACTACACCCGCGAGCTAAACTCCAAATACTCCATCGTTGCGCGCGCGAACCTATATCAAATGAGTAAGCTCATCAGCGATGTCGAATATGACCGCCAGGTCGCAAATTTCGAGTTTTCGACCATCCGCGATGAAGCCAAGCGCGATGAGATCATCAAAGGCGCTGAAATTTTAGATAGCATCTCCGCAGACATCGGCTCTGCTGATATCCTGCTTTTTAAGCGCAAGCACTATCTAAAAATCACGCACGCTGGCGAGACGCGGCTTTTAAACGACAAGGATTATCAGCCCTATCGCTACGATATTTTCAAAGCGATCTATGGCGTCATTTTGGTGATCATCCTGCTTGCGTATATTTTCATCATCCGCAAAATTCGCCCCCTTCGCAAGCTCAAACGCCAGATCGATAAATTTGCTAAAGGCGATCTTCAGATCAAGGACGTAAGCGTAGGAAACGACGAAATTTCCGAGGTTTCGCACGCATTTTACGAGGCGGTCACGCAGATAAATAAGCTTAACGAATCGCGCCATCTGTTTTTGCGAAACATAATGCACGAGCTCAAAACCCCTATCACAAAGGGTCGCATCGCCGTCGAGATGATTGAGCACGGTAAAAATCAAGAGCGCCTCATCTCGGTCTTTGAGCGACTGGAGAGCCTAATCAACGAATTTGCAGCGGTCGAGCGCGCGACTGCGGGCACGGCGCTAATCGAACGCGGGATTTTTTCAATGGATGAAATTTTAAAAGAAGCGCTCGGCATCGCGATGATCGAGCCCGGCTGCGTCACGCTGCAAAATCCGCTAGGACTAAGCTTAAACGTAGATCTGAAGCTCTTTTGCGTCGCGGTAAAAAATTTAATCGACAACGCCGTCAAATACGCCGCAGACGGTAAAATTTTAATCTGCCTAAACGCCGAGACGATGGACTTCATAACGCTCGGCGAGCCGCTGCAGAAAGATTTTAGCTACTACAAAGAGGCCTTCGTCAAGGGCACGAACGCTAAGCAAAGCTTCGGTCTCGGGCTTTACATCGTCGATAATATCGCCAAGGCGCACGGGCTAAAATTCCTCTACCGCAGGCAGGATGAGCTAAACGTCTTTTATTTCGAGGGGATCGAAAAGATAGCGACGTTATGAAATTTAAGCACATTTTTTATATTATTGCGCCAAAAATTCGAAACGAGAAGATGCGAAATTTTATATTTTTAGCGCTATTTTTAACCGCGACCATGTTTTTTCTACCTCGCGGCGCACAAGCCGAGAGCTTCATCACCGACGAGGAATACGGCGCGATGCTGTATAAAAACCCGCGCGGCGTGGGCTGCGACAAGTGCCACGGCGAAAAAGGCGAGGGTTCGCTGATCGTAAAGTATAAAGAATTTAACCGCACCTCGGGCACCTACTACGAGCGCGCCCTAAACGCGCCGCCGATCAACAATCTCTCGCTTCAGGAGCTCGCCGACGGGATCAGCAGCTCGCGCGACGTGATGCCCAGCTACTTCCTGACGCAAAACGAGATCATCATCATCTACAAATATATAAAATCGATAAATCAACCAAAAAAGAAGGAGAAAAAATGAATAATCACGATGAATTTTTAGCAGCACAAAAACTTATCCCGGGCGGCGTCGATTCGCCTGTGCGAGCATTCGGCAATGTCGGTAGCGAGCCTTTTATGGTGGATCGCGGCGAGGGCTCGTACATCTACGACGTCGAGGGCAAAAAATATCTCGACTTCGTGCAGAGCTGGGGTCCGCTCATCTTCGGTCACGCCGATGCAGACATCGAGCGCGCCGTCGTGCAGACCGCCAAAAAAGGGCTAAGCTTCGGCGCATCCAGCCCGCTTGAGACGCAGCTTGCCTCGCTCGTGCTAAAAAATTTCGATTTCCTAGATAAGATCCGCTTTACCAACAGCGGCACCGAAGCCACGATGAGCGCAATCCGTCTTGCGCGCGCCTTTAGCGGACGGGATAAAATTTTAAAATTTGAGGGCTGCTACCACGGTCACAGCGACAGCCTGCTCGTCAAAGCAGGCAGCGGCGCGAGCACCTTCGGTAACGCAAGCAGCGCAGGCGTGCCGCAGGACATCGCGAAAAACACCTACCTAGCCAGATACAACGACATACAAAGCGTAAAGTACGTCCTGGCGCAAAACGACATCGGCACGATCATAATCGAGCCGATTGCGGGAAATATGGGCTTGGTACCGGCGGGTCCCGAATTTTTAACCGAGCTTCGCGCGCTGTGCGACGAGAAAAAGATCGTGCTGATAATCGACGAGGTAATGAGCGGCTTTCGCGCGAGCGAGCTAGGCAGCTACGGCATCTACGGTGTCCGCGGCGATCTGGTAACCTTCGGCAAGGTCATCGGAGGTGGCATGAGCGTGGCGGCGTTTGCGGGCAAGCGCGAAATCATGGATATGATAAGTCCGCTAGGAGCGGTGTATCAAGCGGGCACGCTAAGCGGAAACCCCGTCGCAATGGCTGCGGGTATCGCCAGCCTAAGTAAAATTTACGCTAGCAGCGGCCTTTACGAAAGGCTCGGCGAGCTAGCACGCAGGTTCACAGACGGGCTTTGCACCATAGCACAGCGCCGCGGCATCGCGCTGCAAACCGCCTGCGTAGGCTCGATGTTCGGATACTTTTTCGCAGACGAAGAGGTGCGCGACTATGACGGCGCTTTGCGGGCAGACACCGTGCGCTTTGCAAAATTTCACGGCGAGATGATTAAGCGCGGCGTATTTTTGGCACCTAGTCAGTTTGAGACGGGCTTTATCTGCGCCACGATGAACGAAACGCAGATCGACTTTGCGCTAAACGCCGCGGATGAAGCGATGGCGGCGCTTTAAGGGCTGCATTTTAAAATTTTACGGATTTTAGATGAGAGTAACGAAAAATTTAAACAAAATCGTAAAGGGCGCCTGCGACATCAGCCTAGGCATCTCAATCGTCGTAGCGATCGGCATCGGCGTAGCGATCGGGCTTGGGCTGCGGCACCTCACGGGCTCGCTGCTTTTATTATGGTTCGGCATCGCTATCGGCATCGCGGCGGCATTTTTAAACGTTTACCGCGCGTGCAAGGCGCTAAATTCGAGCCTAAAGGAGCTTGAGAACGATCCGAAATACAAGGCGGATCCTAAAAATTTCGACGACGACGATGAATGGGATGAGCGAGATTGAATAGGCAGTTTTTGCTCATATACTGCGTGCTAAACGCGGCGTTTGTCCTGCTTGGGCTAGCGCTTTGCGGCGCAGGATTTTTCGGCCCGGGCTCTTTCGGCGTGCGGGCGCTTGCATGGCTTCTTAGCTTGGAGGCCGGATTTTTAGGCGCATTCGGCGCGGTATATTTTTCGTTTCGCGCTTACCGCAATAAAATAGAAGATGAGCTCAGAGCCGGCAAATACGATGAAATTTTGCGGCAAAGCTCTAAAAATTCCACCGGTTTTATGAACGACGAAACTTCCGCAAACGATGCGAATTCCGCAAGCAGCGGCGGCGAAAATCAGGGCGGCGCGGGCGGCAGCGATGAAATTTTATACAACGAGGTTTGCGGCAGTGAAATTTTAAAAAGCGAAAGCTTTAGGGGTGTAAATTCAGGAGCCGAAATTTCAAACGCCCAAAATTCCGAAGGCGCAATAAATTTCACAAGCGGCGAGACCCACATCGAAAACGGCAATAGCCGCGTCACGCACGACGAAACCGCCACCGAGTGTGCCGCAAACTCTACCGCTGATATAAATTTTACTCGCAGCTCAAATTTAGACGCCGAGTACGACAAAACCTCTACTTGCGGTGCGATCGTTTTGAAACACGCCACCACCGATAAATTTAATATGAATGGCAGCGCGACTTGCAGCGACTCATACGACGGCATAAACGACGAAGCTAGCGATAGTTCGCAAGGCGACATAGGCGAGCGTTGCGACGACTTAAAAAATGCAGCGAGCAGCTATCTGGGCGGCAGCTGGAGCGACGGCGCAGATCGCAGCAATCATAGCGGCGGCGCAGGTAACGGAAATCGTGGCGGCGATGTAGATAGCGGCAAGCCAAGCGACGGTACGAGCGATTTTGGGGGTGGGATTGGCGCCGCGCGCGACGGATCAAAGGATGATTTCGAAGGCGCGGACGACGGCGCCGATGATTGGGATGATGAGCACGAAAGGGGCGAGGTTCGGAGCAATTTTGCGGGGGCGTTTTTCTCTCCGTTTAAAATTCTATCCTACGCGGCGCTCGTGGCGGCGATCTACCTGCTTGCCAAGCTGTCCTTGCTAAACCCGCTGGCGATTATTTTGGGCGTTACGATCATTCCTCTGGGCACGATGATCGCTGCCTTGGGCGGCAAAGACGCGCGCTAAAGCTCAAGCGGCGCGAATAGGACGCTTTAAATTTTAAAATTTAGCTTGGGCGGGATTGAGTGCAGATCGGCGCAGAATAAAATCGCGTACGACCCCTGCACTGCGAGCTGCATTGCAGACACCGCGCATTTTGATATGTATCGCCGCTCGCTAAATTTATAAAATTTACGCCGCACATCTTTGAACTTCTGCGTAAATTTAAACCGCTCATTGCAAGCCGTAGAAATTTTACCGGCATTTCTCGCGTAATTCCAAAACTAAATTTAACCGCCGCAAATTGCAATTCAGCGCGAAATTCTTATCTATATTTAATTAAATTTTAGCTACCATTACGCAAAATTTGAGGAAAAATTATGAATTATGATACCTTGAAAAAAATCTTTTTTCGATTCGATCCAGAAACCGCTCATAAGATCGCAGAATTCGGACTTCGCACGCTCTATGCGACTCCGGGCGGGCTTGAGGCTTTGGCAAAATTCGGCGTTTATAAAGATGAAATTTTAACTCAAAATATATGGAATCTCAGCTTCGATAACCCCGTAGGTATCGCGGGCGGCTTCGACAAAAACGCCACGATGATCGCGCCGCTGGCCGCTCTTGGCTTCGGGCACATCGATTTTGGTACATTTACGCCGCGTCCTCAAAGCGGCAACGAAAAGCCGCGACTTTTTCGCCTCGTTAGCGAGCAGAGCATTCAAAACGCGATGGGTTTTAACAACGAAGGTGCTGATGTTATCGAGCGTCGCGTGCGAAAAATTTATCCTTTTGTAATCCCGATCGCCGCAAATATCGGCAAAAACAAAGCCACCTCGAACGAGGATGCACTAAGCGATTACGAAGCCTTGGGCCGTAAATTTAACGGGCTGTGCGATTTTTTTATCATCAACGTAAGCTCGCCGAACACCCCGAATCTGCGTGCTTTGCAAGAAAACAGCTTCATAAACGAGCTGATTGGAGCGATGAAAAAGATCACGAACAGACCGCTCGTCTTAAAGCTGGCGCCCGATATGAGCGCAGATCAGGCGATTGCGCTGTGCGAGTGCGCGGTGCAAAGCGGCGCAAGCGGCATCATCATAAACAACACGAGCGTTGATTATTCGCTAAGCCCCAACGCTAGGGACTTCGGCGGCCTAAGCGGCAGACTGATCACCGAAAAATCGCGAAAGCTTTTCGCACAGGTCGCTCGCGAGCTCTTCGGTCGCACGGTCCTAATCAGCTGCGGCGGCATAGACAGCGCGCAGGAGGCCTACGAGCGCATCAAATCGGGCGCGAGTCTGGTTCAAATTTTTACCGCCTTTATCTTCAAGGGTCCGTTCGTCGCCAAAGCGATCAACGAGGGGTTGGCGGAACTTCTGCGCGCAGACGGCTTCAATAACATAAGCGAGGCGGTCGGGGTAAATTTAAAAGATCGCGCGGGCGAAGGATACGGCATCAGAAATGATCTGGCGGAAAATCTCGGCAACGGCGCGAATTTGCGCACTTGCGAAGACAAAGAGGCAGATGCTAAAACGGATAAAATTTCGAGTGCGACCGAAGGTGAGGAAACGAGCGAAATTTCAAACGAGCCCGAAAGCAGGGATGCGGACAGAATTTCTAACGACAACAAAAGCGAAATATCGAGCGCCCAAGCTGATAAAATTCTCGCCGCTAAAACAGATGAAATTTCGAGCATTCAAGCAGATAAAATTCCGAGCGTTAAAATAAGCTCAAGCTCTGAAGCAGACGAAAATTCCAGCGCTTCGGCAAATTTAAACGCCTTGATAAACGCAGATACCGCGACGGATCAAAGATCAATCGAGCAAAGCGGTGTAGAGAGCGAAAATTCAGAGATTAAAAGTAAAAAACGAAGTAGCGCAAAAAGCGAAAATTTAGAGGCTAAAAGCACAAAGCAAAGCGGCGCGGATCGAAAGTCGGATAAAATTTCAAAAACTACCTCCAAAAGCAGCGTAAGCCCCAAACGCGGAAAAATTTCAAAGGACGCTGCGCAGAATGACGCTGCGCAGGATAGCGCCTCGCAGCAGAAAGATGCCGCAGCTAAAAATCTCTCGAAAAGCGATGCAAAGAGCGAGGATTTAGAGGCCAAAAAAGCAAAACAAAGCGGCACGGCGAGCAAAACTGTCAAAACTAAAACCACGTCGAAAAATAAAACCGCAACTGAAGCTGCACCAAAAAACGACATAGAAAGTAAAAATTCTAAAACGAAAGCCGCACCAAAAAGTAGCGCGGAAAGCAAAAGCTTAAAAGCCAAAAATGCAAAGCAAAGCAGCGCAAAAACTAAAAATGCCGAGGCTAAAGAGACCAAAGAGCTTAAAGAGGTTAAAGAAGCGAGCGGCGTCCAAGACGCGGAGCAAAACTCAAGCAAAAAACGAAAGGCGAAAAAAGATTAATGTTTCCGAAATTTAAGAAAATCACGCTGCAAAACGGGCTTCAAATTTATCACATCCCGATGAATAAGGGCAGCGGCGTCATCAGCGTGGACGTGTTTTACAACGTCGGCTCGCGCGACGAGGTGATGGGCAAAAGCGGCATCGCGCACATGCTGGAGCATCTAAATTTTAAATCCACGAAAAATCGCAAGGCGGGCGAGTTCGACGCGATCGTAAAGGGCTTTGGCGGCGTGAATAACGCAAGCACGGGCTTTGATTACACGCACTACTTCATCAAGTGCGCGAGCTCAAATTTAGAGGTCTGCTTGGATCTTTACGCCGATATAATGCAAAACTTAAGCCTCAAAGACAAAGAATTTCAGCCCGAGCGCAAGGTCGTGCTCGAGGAGCGACTGTGGCGCACCGATAACGATCCGTTCGGATATCTATTTTTCAGGCTCTATAACGCCGCGTTTTTGTACCATCCATACCACTGGACGCCGATAGGCTTTCGCAAGGACATCGAAAACTGGAATATCAAAGATATCAAGGAATTTCACGCTAAATTTTATCAGCCGCAAAACGCCGTGTTGCTGATCACCGGCGACATCGGCGAAAAGGCGGCGTTTGATGCGGCTAAAAAACACTTCGCGCCCGTAAAAAACAAGGGCGAAATTCCGCGCCTTCACTGCACCGAGCCTGCGCAAGACGGCGAGAAGCTTAGCGTTATTTACAAAAGCAGCGAAGCGCAGATCGTGGCGGTCGCCTTTAAAATTCCGCCGTTTAACCACGCCGACGCCGCGGCGATCAAAGCGATGGATATATATCTTAGCGGCGGCAAGAGCTCGCTTTTGCAGCGCGTGCTAGTCGATGAGAAAAAGCTCGCCAATCAGATCAATATCTATGATATGAGCGGTAAGGACGAGAATTTATTTATAGTCTTTGCCGTTTGCAACCAAGGCGTAAGCGGCGAGGTGCTGAGAGATGAAATTTTAGCGCTGATCGAAAAAGCCAAAAAAGCTAAAATAAGCGACGACGATATGCTAAAGATCAAAAACACCCTAAGCAGCGATCTTATCTACTCCCTCGACAGCGCTAGCAAGGTAGCGCAGATGTACGGCAGCTACATCGTCCGCGGCGATCTGGACGCGCTATTTAGGCTGGAGCGCGAAATTAAAAGCCTAGATAAAAGCGCGGTTAAAAAAGCGATGAAAACCCATCTAAGCCTTAAAAGCTCCACAAGCATTATCTTACGAAAGGAAAACGATGAATAAAAATGTCATAATCGGCTCTATGACGGCGCTGATCACGCCTTTTAAAGAGGGTAAACTCGACGAGCAGACCTACGCTAAGCTCATCAAAAGACAGATCGCAAACGGCATAAGCGCGGTCGTGCCCGTCGGTACCACGGGCGAGAGCGCGACGCTGACGCATGACGAGCACCGCGTCTGTATCGAGATCGCAGTAGACGCGTGCAAGGGTACGGACGTTAAGGTGCTAGCGGGCGCGGGCAGCAACGCAACTCACGAAGCGATCGGGCTCGCGCAGTTTGCGCAGGCTCACGGTGCGGACGGAATTTTATCCGTAGCGCCCTACTACAATAAACCTACCCAAAAAGGGTTGTATCTGCACTACAAGGCGATCGCGAGCTCGGTAGATCTGCCGGTGCTACTATACAATGTCCCGGGACGCACCGGCTGCGACATAGCCGCAGATACGATCATCAAGCTTTTTAACGACTGCGAAAATATCTACGGCGTTAAAGAAGCTAGCGGCAGCATCGATAAATGCGTCGATCTGCTCGCGCACGAGCCGCGCCTTAGCGTGCTTAGCGGCGAGGATGCGATCAACTATCCGATCCTAAGCAACGGCGGCAAGGGCGTGATCTCCGTCACCGCAAATTTACTGCCCGATTACACGGCGAGACTAACGAAATTTGCGTTGCAAAATGAGTTTTTAAAAGCCAAGCAGATCAACGACGATCTCTACGCGATCAATAAAATTTTATTCTGCGAGAGCAATCCGATCCCGATCAAAGCGGCGATGTATATCGCAGGTCTAACGCCTAGCTTGGAGTACCGCTTGCCGCTTTGCGAGCCGAGCGCGGAAAACCTCAAAAAAATAGAAAACGTAATGAAACAATACACTATCAAAGGATTTTAATTGACGAATGAATTTAAAGGAAAAACGCTAGTTATCAGCGGCGGCACGAGAGGCATAGGCAGAGCGATAGTTTTAGAATTCGCAGCTGCGGGGGCAAATATCGCTTTTACGTATAATTCCAACGAGGAGCTAGCCACTTCGCAAGCAGCCGATCTTGAGAAGACTTACGGCATCAAGGCGCGCGCTTATGCACTCAATATCTTAGAGCCAGAGACCTACAAGGAGCTCTTTGCCAAGATCGACGAGGATTTTGCGCGAGTGGATTTTTTCATCTCAAACGCCATCATCTCGGGTCGCGCAGTCGCGGGTGGATACACTAAATTTATGAGGCTAAAGCCGCGCGGTATCAATAATATCTTCACCGCAACGGTAAATGCCTTCGTCGTGGGCGCGCAAGAAGCCGCAAAACGCATGGAAGCGGTAGGCGGCGGCTCGATCATCTCGCTTAGCTCCACGGGAAATTTAGTCTATATCGAAAATTACGCGGGTCACGGCACGGCAAAAGCCGCGGTTGAAGCGATGGCGCGCTACGCCGCGACCGAGCTTGGAGAGAAAAACATCCGCGTAAACGTAGTAAGCGGCGGCCCGATCGAGACGGACGCGCTTAGGGCCTTTACGAACTACGAAGAGGTGCGCGACAAAACCGCCGAGCTTAGTCCACTAGGACGCATGGGGCAGCCGCAGGATTTGGCTGGAGCATGTTTATTTCTATGCTCGAGCAAGGCTAGCTGGGTGACGGGGCACACCTTCATCGTCGACGGCGGAACGACCTTTAAATAATGCTAAATTTACCCAATATTTTAGCGAGCTTTCGCGTTGTGCTGGCGCCGCTGTTTTTTTGGCTGATCCTATTAGCAGGCCATGCGAACGGCGGCATGGTGGGCTCAGTGCACGTCAGCTGGATCGATTATTTCGCCGCACTGGTCTTCGTCATCGCCTCCGTCACGGACTTTTTCGACGGATACATCGCGCGCTCTTGGAACCAAAAAACGAGACTAGGCGCCATCATCGATCCGCTCGCCGATAAGATGCTGACGCTTGCGGGCTTTTTAGGGCTTATGTTTATCGGACGCGCTAGCCCGTGGGCGATCTATCTGATCCTAATCCGTGAGTTTTTTATCACGGGCCTTCGCGTGGCGATGGCGGGCGACGGCGTAGAGGTTGCCGCGTCGATGGCGGGCAAGGTAAAGACGGTCTTTCAGATGATCGCTATCGGCTGGCTAACGATGCAGTGGCCCTATGCAAACGCCCTACTCTGGATCGCAGTTGTACTGACGCTATATTCGGGCTTTGAATACATCGCGGCGTATGCCAAGGCTACGAAAAAGAGTTAAATTTCAGGCTAGATATGGCTTTCGTAGTTGAAGAAAAAATCGGCGAAGAAAATGCAAGAAAGTATAAGCTCAATAAGGTAGAAAAAGATATTAGAAACAAAATTTCTAAAAAGCGATTGCCTTTTAGATGTTATCCTGAAATTTCTATAGAATTAAGCTGGCGCATAGATAGAGAGCTTGGCGCATGGCTCATAAACTACGGGAGCTTTAGCGGCTTTTGGGATCATTGCAATTTAGATTTTAACGCATATAGATTGTATTATCAAGGCAAAATGTTTGATACAGTCATTACTTACGGCGCTTGGTTCGGCGATTTTAGGATGATAAATGGACAGAAGCGACGTATCCATAAACTCTATGCGCTAGAACCGAGAAGTAGCGGCAAGCTCAGCAAAAGCGATATTTTTAAAATTTTACAAGACGCCCTTAACGCCGAAAATGAAAATGTTTTGCTAATAGATGCCCTGGATTACAACATTGATTATGTAGGTAGATTTTTGATTGATGGATACCGCTTTGAGGATAACCTAGAGCAAATTATAAATCCATTTAGAAATCAACACGGTCTAGCTAGCTTAAGCCGAGATGAGATAGATGGTCTGTGGTGTATTTCAAAGGAGCTAAACGAGATTTTTCTTATAAAAGTGGGCTCGGCTGGCAGTAATGATCTTTTTACGCTTACCCATTACAATCACGGTTATTACGAATACCACGCAAATATAGTGCTAAAGCAAATTTCCAACAAAACCGTAGATGGAATAAATGAAATCAGCTATAAGATAAAGAAAATAGAAATTTTAGGCGATCGCAGCGCCGCGCCGACGCAAGGCAAAATAAAACGACTAATACGCAAAATGTTTAGATCCACTTGCGAAAGCGGATTAAAGGGCTTTAGTCCAAATTTAATAGATGAAAAATTTAAACTAAGCTTGATCTTACATTCATTTGAAGAATCAGAATTTTTTATCAAACTAAAACAATGTATTGTGAAGCTACAAAACCCCATCGCAAAGCGTTAGAACCCGCGCTTAGTGGGTTTTAGCGATAGAATTTCAGCGTAAAATTTCACCTATTTTAGTAGCGCGGAATTTTAAAATTTCACGTTCAAATTTTACCGATAAAATTCCATAGATGCTTAGTCTGTATGTGCACAGCGATGTACAAACCTATAAAATTTAAAAGATAAAATTCCGCCGTGCAAAATTTCACGGCGTAAAATTTCGTTTAAACCGCCACACAAAATTTCAGGGCGGTGCGGCAGTATTTTAAAACACGACGAAATTTCAAAGCGCAACAAAATTTTAGAGCATGACGACTTGTCAAAACATAATGAAATTTCAAAGCATAGCGGCATTTCAAAGCACAAAGCCCCGTGCGGCGAAATTTTATAATCCGCTCCGTAAAATCTCGCGGTAAAATTTCGCTTTTAAATTTTAAATTCCTCGCGTCCTCCATCCACCGCGCGCCCTTAATTTAGCTAAATTTATAGCCCGAAACGGCGGCGGGCTAAGTTTAAAAGCTAACCAAATTTAAAAAGCGAGCCAGGGCTTTAAGCGACGATCTAAGCTTAAAATTTGCAAAATCATAGTAAGCTTAGCCCATTTTTTACAAAGGTCTGAAATTTGAAAAGCATAATTTTGACGCTGGCGATCCTGGCGGTCGGATTTTATTTTTACTCGATAAATTTTATGGTCACGGTGCTGGCGATCAGCTTCCTCATCTTTTTCCACGAGCTGGGGCATTTTTTGGCGGCGCGGGCGCTGGGCGTGGGGGTGAACGTCTTTAGCGTGGGCTTCGGCGAGAAGGTCTTTACCAAGCGCATCGGCGCGACGCAGTACGCCATCAGCGCGATCCCTCTGGGGGGCTACGTGAGCCTTAAGGGGCAGGAGGATTTGGATCCCGCTGCGGCAAGCACGGACCCCGATAGCTACAACTCCAAAGGCCCGATCGCGCGCATAATCATACTTTTTGCGGGGCCGTTTTTTAACCTGCTGCTTGCGTTTTTGATCTACATCGCGCTGGGCTACATCGGCGTCGAAAAGCTAGCACCGAAGGTCGGCAAAATTTCGCCAAATTCCGCCGCGGCAAGCGCAGGGCTAATGCTAAACGATGAAATTTTATCGATCGACGGCAAGCAGATCCGCGAGTGGGACGACATCTCAAAGCAGGTAACCGCAGCACCTCTAAGCCTAGAGATCATGCGCGGCGGCGAGCGACTGAGTCTGACGCTCACGCCAAAGCTCGGCGAGAAAAAAACCATCTGGCGCGAGAGCATCAGAGTGCCGCTCATCGGCATTTCGCCCGATTACAACGCGACCGTGACGCTATATCACAAAGGTGCTCGCTCGCTTAGCTTCGCGTGGGATCAGACAGTAGAGGCATCAAAGCTCATCTTGGTAGGTCTTGAAAAGCTCGCCAGCGGCGTCGTTTCGCCCAAGGAGATGGGCGGCATCGTCGCTATTACCGACATCACCTCAAAGGCGGTCGATTACGGCGCGGCGGTCTTGCTCGCGCTCGTGGCACTAATATCGGTAAATTTAGGGCTTATCAATCTATTTCCGATCCCTGCGCTCGACGGCGGGCACATCGCGTTTAATCTCTTTGAGCTCATCTTCCGCCGCCCGGTGCCAAAGCGGGTATTCGTGGGCGCTAGCTACGTAGGCATGGGGATTTTGGCGCTTTTGATGATATTTACGGTGCTAAATGATTTCGCTAGAATTTTGGGATTTTACAAATGAGGCTGGATGAAATTTTAAAGCGCATTGAGGCTGCGAAAGCAGGCGCGGGCGAAGTGCAGCTAGTCGCTGTGAGTAAAAACGTAGGCACGGATGAGGTGCGCGAGCTGTATTCGCAAGGACAGATCGCGTTTGGCGAAAACAGGGTGCAGGAGCTGAAGCGCAAAAGCGAGCTACTGCGCGAGCTGCCGCTAAAGTGGCACTTCATCGGCACGCTGCAAAGCAACAAAATCAATCAGCTCATCGCTCTGCGCCCGACGTTGTGGCAGAGCTGTAACAGTTGCGAGCTCGCGCTTGCCGTAAATAAGCGGCTGAATTATCCGCTAGATACGCTGCTGGAGATCAACGCCGCGGGCGAGAGCTCCAAAACGGGGCTAGATAAAAACCGCGCGGTGGAGGAGTTCTTGCGCATCAAGCAGGAGTGCAAAAATCTAAATTTAATCGGCGTGATGAGCATCGGCGCGCACGTGAGCGAGCCCGCGCAGATCGCGCGAAGCTTCGAGGCGAGCCGCGAGATATTCGATGCGCTCGTGCCGCACGGCGCGCGAATCTGCTCGATGGGAATGAGCGATGATTTTGAGCTCGCGATCAAATGCGGCTCGAACATGATCCGCCTGGGTAGAATTTTATACGCCTAAGCTTCCGAAAGGCGGGCCTTAGCGCGCGAGCAAATTTTATACCGCTTTTATTATACGGCGCGCTTGATTTGCTGCGCGAGCTAAATTCGGCGCGTAACTTGAAATTTGGCGCAATGCTTGATTTTACGTGCTACTTAAATTTAGCGCGTTATTGAAATTTTACGCAGCGCAACAACACGGCATCAAATTTTAAACCTAGATAAAATTTTATTTGCAGCGATGCAAATTTCAAAAACGCGACGATATAAAATTCTAAGCGCAATCCGCATAAAGACAGAATCTTAAAAGGCGAATTTCAAGTAGCGGCAGCTGGCGTACGTCGCGCGCACGCTGGTTCAGGGCGCGAAAGCGATCTTTATGGACGAACCTACCAACGGGCTAGATTTTGGCAATCAAATTAGGCTGCTCGAGATGATAAAAGCTCTAGGCGACGAGGGCTGCACCTTCGTGCAGACGATGCACTACCCGCGTCACGCGAAATTCGTTTCAAGCTTGACGCTGTTTATAAAAGGCGGCGAAATTTTAGCTTTCGGGCGCAGCGAGCAGCTCATAAATGCCGAAAATATCGATAAAATTTACGGCATCAACTACGAAAAATACGAGGATAGATTATAAATTTTAAGAGCGCGTAGCGCCGTTAAATTTAGCCGAACTAGGGTAAAATTGCGCGCATAGAATAACTTCTCGGCGACAAGACGGCGCGCCGATAAGACGCCAAGCTGCGGATCGCGGTTGCAGCAATGTAAGCTGCAAACTGAATTGCTAGCGAGCAAAACGTCTAAATTTAAACGATAAATTTAAAGGAAAATCATGACTCCGCGCGAGATATTTTTAAACGGCTGCAATGAGATTGCGGCGAATTTCACGGACTTCAAGCCCATGCAAAAGGGGCAAAAACTAACGAAGCTCGCAAGCAACAAGGAGATTTTATTTGAGATTTATTTTAGCTCTAGCATGCGCAATTACTCGGGCAGCGTGAGCATCCTGCCGCAGGTCGCGATCTACTGCAAGCGCCTAAAAAAGCTTATGCAAGAGGAGCTGTCCTACTCGACCGACCTTGTTTTCGTATCGCACCTGAGCTATCTCACGCCGCGCAGGCAGTTTCGCGACTGGCAGCTAGCGGGCGCTAGCTTTGAGCTCAGCGTGCGGGAGATTAGCGCAGCTATCAAGGATTACGCGCTGCCTATTTTTGAGCTTTTTGAGGACAAGCGCAAGGCGGTGGAGTTTATGACGCAACGCGGGGCTAAATTTAACAAAAATCTAAGCGCCTTCGATCTGTACCCGATCTACTTTGTATATTATTTTGGCGGCAAGGACGCGGCGGAGGCGTTTTTCAACGTCTGCCTGAGCGATTGCACCTACAAAGGGCGATTTTATAAGCTTTACGAGGAGCTTGCAAACGGCGCGGAGGCAGATTTTAGCAGGAGTTCGTTTTGGGGCGATACGGAGGCGAAATTCGCATTTGTAAAAGGACTTAAAATTTTAAATGGCTGAAGCTTTAATTCAAATTTTAATCGTAATTTTTAGCGCCTTGCTTCTTGGCGGGATTATTTGGGCGCTCCTTCGGCGCAACCCTCGCAAGCTTAGCCCACGTCAGCTTGCCGCGATAGATGGGATAAGCGAGACAAGCGCGATAAAAAGGCTTTCCGTGAGGCCGTTTTTGTTCTGGCTGGAGCGGTTTTTTATCTCGTGCGAGAGCTTTTGGTTCGATCAGGATTTCATCTAAGTTTTTGACGGACAAAAGCTCGCGGCGAGGTATAAATTTGAGCAAATTTTAGCGCTTGAGGTTACAAAAATACGGATAAATCACGCTAGGATTTGGCGGATCCGCTTTGCGGGCGGCGTGAGCGAACTTGAACGCGAAGGCGCGAACGAGCCCGAGCGAGATGGCGAGCGAGAGTATAAATTTGTGCCCGCCGCTTCGATTTTTGAGCCGAGCTTTAAAGAATTTTTGCAAATTTTACGCGAGAAAAACCGAGGAGCGATCAAGACGGAACCGAGATTTTGGGAGGCCGTTTAGCGAGGCAGAATTTTACAAAGCGGATTAAAAGGCACGCAGCTTTCAAGCGCGATCGTCGCAAAGGACGGCAAAAGCTACACGCGAAACCGCAAGAGGCGATAAATAGATAAAAGGGGGCAAAATGAAACGCTGGAGCAAGCTTGCAAAACAACTTTACGAGCTCGTGGATGAAAACATTGATTTTAAGCTTCACTGTACGGTTTATCGGATGCAAAGCAGGCGCGGCAGCACGGATTTACCGCGATACTTTATCACGCTTGCGGGCGAGATTATTTTTGATTACCCAAAGGATTTCGTGCTAAAAAGCGGCGGCGTAAAAAGCCTAGCACAGGGCGCTCTAACGAAAATTTATCCGTATGGTAACGACATAAGCGATATCGGCGAGCTTATCCGCGAATATATCGATACGCCCAAAGAGGAGCTGTTTAAAAAACACTTTGATGCCGATGAATGGGGGCTTGCGAATATCCTAAAGGCCGCCGACAAACGCATCGGCAAAAGGAGACTGCAAATTTTAGCCAAAAACAAGAAAAATCAAGCGATGCAAAAAGTGATAGCGGCTAGATTGGAGGCTTCGCAACAAATTTGAGCGGCGATTTAAATGCGGAGCGAACAAGCGCGGACGACAAACTAAAAATTTTGATTTATGCACGGACTTTTAAAATTTAACTGTAATCGTTCGGTAAAAATTTAAAGAATTTCGAGCATATAA
>NZ_CALLWC010000062.1 GCF_938015785.1 uncultured Campylobacter sp.
GATTTGCTCGTGCCAAGGCTGAGGTTCAAGGAGAATCCTGCGCTATCTTTCAGCGGGTTTTGTCCCTTGCCGAAGTTTTCATGGATGAGGCGGCCTGCCTTCCATGCGTAGACGGCTTTCAGGCGGTCGTCCTGCACTTCGCCCATGCGCTGCAAAGGTGCGGCGATCTCCTGTCCGAGGCTCAAGTTTTTTATATTGTTCCATCTTTTATAATTAGACGTTTTCCTGGTAGGTTCTCTTCATGTGTTAATACTATCGTCCATCTTAATGTTTTATTTGTGATATAAATATCTTCTGGGAAGAGTTTTAGGTGATTCAATAATAAATTGAAGTCAAGTTCTATCATATCTTTTTTGCCAAATTTCCAGTAATCTTTTATGAAGATTCTATCTTTGGAATTATTATCCCAAAAAACAAGTACTTGTTTCAAAAATTTGCGGTACTTTTCGAGTTGTGTTTCTTCAATATAAGTTTCTGATTTTAAAAAATCCCATAAATATCCTTCATAACACAATCCGTCGGAAAATGTATGGAGTTGCTCGATTCGTTCTTGATAGTATTTTGCATGAGTATACGGATCTACATATTTTTTTATATATTCAAAGTTTAAATCTCCTATTTTTTTTACAGCAGTTCCATCAGCTATAGTATTTGCTTCTTTGAGTTCAACAACTTTATTTTCCTTTATGGCTTCATAAGCTGATGCAGCTCCTTCGGGTTCTACACCAATAATTTTTATTTCAGGCTTTAGTATTTTTGCAGCACAAGCTATACCTGAAATTAAACCTCCACCACCAATAGGAACAAGTATAATATCTGTTTCAGATAATTCTTCTAAAATTTCTAGAGCTATTGTCCCTTGACCATCTAAAACATCTTCATCATTAAAAGGGTGAACAAAGACATAACCTTCTTTTTCTTCTAATTCTTTTGCTTTCTTATAGGCATCATCATAGACATCACCGTGTAAAATAACTTCTGCTCCATATTGTTTTGTAGATTCAACTTTTATAAGAGGTGTAGATTTTGGCATTACAATAACTGCTTTTATACCAGATTCTTTAGCACCATAAGCAACTCCTTGAGCATGATTTCCAGCTGATGAAGCAATTACACCTCTCTTCTTTTCAGCATCTGTTAGATTAGAAATTTTATTATATGCTCCTCTTATCTTAAATGAACCTGTTTTTTGTAAGTTCTCTGGCTTAATAAATACTTTATTTCCAGATTCTTTTGAGAATATAGGACTGTAAATTAAATGTGTTTCTAAAAGTACTTTTGATAATTTTTCCTTTGCTTTTATAAAAGCTTCTAACTTAGCCATATAGCCTGCTACTAAAAATGTATTAAAATATATTTAATACACTAGATTATTACTACTTCAACGAGTATACTTTCAATACTTCGTATCTACTCATAGTTTCTTGTACTCTCCATAGTCGTTAATTCCCGACTAGCCATCGGTACATATAGATATTTTAACTTGCTATTTGTAGCTTTCTCCTTTTCTTTTTATTTTAAAATATCTATGCTATTACTTTATATATTTTTGCCTTTTCAAGATTTATACTTGCATTATAATCTCTATCTATTTCTAAACCACAATTACAACATTTATAAATCCTATCATTAAGTTTTAAATCTTTTTTAATTTCTCCACAACAAGAACAAGTTTTACTACTAGGATAGAATGTATCTACTAACCTTAGTTCTATATTTCTTTCTTTACATTTATTAATAAGTTTAGTCCTTATCGCATAGAAATTTTGTTCTTGTATTGCTTTTGAAAGATGTTTATTCTTCATCATATTAGATACTTTTAAATCTTCAATGGTAATGTATTTTAACTTGGCTCTTGTTATTTCATCTACTATTTTATTATTATAATCATCTCTAATACAATTTAATCTATAAAATAATTTTTGTACTTTTAACTTTTTCCTATTAAAGTTTTTACATTCTTTTAATTTTATTTTCTTAGACTTTGAGTATTCTATACTCCTTGACATCTTTCTTTGCTCTCTTTTAAGTTTCTTTTTTAATTTCTTAACTTTCTTAGTTTTATTTATATTTTTAAATATCTTACCATCAGAACATATAACTGTATCTTTTATACCTAAATCTATTCCTAAACCTTTTGTATTTGTGTTAGTTACTTTTATAGTATCTTCTATTTCTATAATAAGTGATAGAAAATATTTATCAACTATTTTAGTTATAGTACCACTTTTAATATTAACATTCTTAGGAATATATCCATACTCCTTTACTCTTACAAATTTTAATGTAGGTATTTTTATTTTATGTCTGTAACATTCAAAATCTTTTTTATTGTTCTTAACAAAATATGCACCTAATTCATTTCTACCTTTTTTCTTAAAAACTGGAAAAGAACTTAAACCTTTAAAAAATCTTTTAAATGCTTGCTCTCCATAAGTCATAGCTTGTTTGGCTGATTTAGAAGAGACATCTTTTATCCATTTTTTATCAGGATTATTAGGTAGATAGACATTGTTAATATATTTAGAAAAATCATTAGCACTAACAAATTTATTACCTAATTTATATTGTTCTTGATTATATTTAATATATTCATTATATATAAATCTTTCAGTACCAATAGTCTGACATACTTTTATCTTCTGTGATACTGTTAGTTTTAATTCTATCTTTAGTGCTTTATACATCTTCTACTACCTTTCATACATTTTTATACTTTAGTATATATTTCTATATAATTTTATTAACTGTTTTTAGCTCCTCTTTTTTTAAAAGTTCTTTTTTTAACTTCTCTGTACTAGGATGTGATTTCTTTCCTATACTCTCTAAATACTTTTCCTTATGCTCTATCTCCATAAGGATACCTCTATCTAAATTCTTAAATGTCTCTTCTCTTATTGCTACAACACTTGGATAATTTCTTCCATATTCTATGGCATCTGCAATATATACAATTTTTTCAACTAATGTCATATTTTTTGCACCAATAGTATGATATTTTATTGCAAATAAAATTTCTTTATCATCAATTTCTAATTCATTTTTAACATAATGGGCTCCTGCAAAGCCATGTAATATTTCATTATTTTCTAAATCTTCTTCTGATAATTCACTCATAAAATTATTTTTACAAATATTTTTTATATACTCCATATCCATTTCTTTACATATATCATGAAGCAAAGCAGCTACTTTACATTTTTCAATATCAGCATTATATATCTTTGCCAATTTCTCTGACATTTCTACAACACCAAGTGTATGTGTAAATCTTTTTAAACTCATTTTTGATTTTACAATTTCTTTTAGTTCTTTAAAATTATATTTCATCTATATCTCCTCTAACTATATATTATACCATAGAAAAAATAAAAATCTGTCAACTTTTATTTTGACAGATTTTTAAAATTCGCAACGCTCCTTTAATTTTGTTTAAATAAAAAGTTAGTATAATCGCCAAAGTTTGTTTTAAATTTTACTGAAGGAGAAACTATGGAGTTTCTGACAAGTTTGTCTGAAAGCACTCAATTCTTTTTGCAGCTCATTATAGTCTTGGGCTGTTTGTTTTATGGTGCTAAAAAAGGTGGTATGGCGCTGGGAATTCTAGGCGGTATAGGCTTAGTGATCTTAGTGTTTGGATTTAGATTAGAGCCGGGTAAGCCGGCAGTGGACGTTATTTTAACTATCCTCGCAGTTGTCGTAGCAAGTGCAACGCTACAAGCTACGGGAGGGCTTGATGTAATGCTTCAAATAGCGGAGAAATTGCTTCGTAAGCATCCGAAGATGGTTTGTATCATCGCTCCAACTGTTGCGTGGACGCTTACAATCTTATGCGGAACGGGACACACCGTCTATACGCTGCTTCCGATCATCTATGACGTAGCTATTAAAAATGGGATTCGCCCTGAGCGCCCGATGGCTGCTTCTACGATCTCCTCGCAGCTTGCTATCATCGCTAGCCCCGTTTCGGTTGCCGGCGTTTCGATGGTCGCGATCTTACTAGGCCAAGGCGTGCATATCGAGGGCTTTAGTACGTATTTGGATCTACTTAAATTAACAATCCCTTCTACTTTCATCGGTATGCTTGCGATCGGAACGTGGTCGATTTTCAGAGGTAAAGATCTAGATAAAGATCCGGAATTCCAAGAAAAGATCAAAGATCCAGAGCAGAAAAAATATATCTACGGCGAAAGCACGACATTGTTAGGTCAAAAGCTTCCTAGGATTAAGTGGGTTTGCATGTGGATATTCTTAGCCACTATTGCGCTAGTTGCGGTTTTAGGTTACGAAAAAAGCTTGCGCCCTGCGTGGACTAAAAATGTCCCGGGCAAATCCGTAGAGATCATCGTCGATAAAAAAACGGTCAAAAATATCACGATTAAAGATGGTCAGGTTATCTCCATGGTAGACGGTGGCAAGGTCGTCTCAAACGTCAAAGAGTCCAAAGCCAAAGATGCGACGAAATTTAATAGCGTCGAAATTTACGACAAAGATAAAAAGCTTACTCAAAGCATCGTCTCTCAAGACGGAAATGTCGTCATCACGACAGGCGATAAGAGCGAAAGTATCGCAAATGCAAGCATTGTCGTAAAAGATACTATGAAAAAGACCACAAATTTAAATATGGTCTTAACCATTCAAATTTTCATGCTCCTAGCGGCGTCCATCATGATGATTGTCTCGGGTATTAAAGCGGGCAATATCGCTAAAAACGAAATTTTTCATAGCGGTATGATCGCGCTCGTAGCCATTTATGGAATTTCATGGATGGCAGAGACTATGTTTACTGCTCATATCGAAATGCTAAAAGCGTCGCTAGGTAAAGTTGTTATGGCGTATCCGTGGACATATGTCATCGTTTCGCTTTTGATTAGTAAATTCCTTAACTCTCAAGCAGCAGCGGTTGCTACTTTCGTACCGCTAGCGGTTAGCATCGGTATCGATCCGGGTCTTATTATTGCGTTTGCACCTGCTTGCTACGGATACTATATCCTACCTACCTATCCGAGTGATCTTGCGGCGATCCAGTTCGACCGCTCCGGCACTACGCACATCGGCAGATTCGTCATCAACCACAGTTTCATTTTCCCTGGGCTAATAGGCGTTCTTACTTCATGCGCGATGGGTTTTATCTTCGCTCATATTTACGGCTATTTATAATAGCTATATGCTCGCGAGTTCGATACTCGCGAGCTTTAAATTTCAAATCCCAGCGGCTTTATGAAATTTTGAAATTTTAAATACTCTAAATTTTTAAATTCTAAAGCTTTCTAAATTCCGTTCATAACCCGCGCAAAGCTAAATCGTTTTAAATAAAATTTACGTTATAATCCCGCCAAATTCCACATAGGAGGCAGATATGCAAATCCCCATCGCATACGGCAAAGATGATCATCTAAGTTTAGAGATAAACGAGAAAAATTTGCTCGGCGTTTTCGATCCAAACCCCGTGGCTAAATTTGACGAAACGGCGCTCATCGCAAAGGCTCTGGCAAATCCGATAAATCAAAAAAGCTTTGACGAGTTTATCGCAGGCGATGAAAAGATCGTTATCATCGTAAACGACGGCACCAGGCCTACGCCGACGGCAAAAATTTTAAAGCAAATTTACCCAAAAATCCGCGAGAAAAATAAAATTTTCATTATCGCCACGGGCTGCCATAGAGAGGGCACGCAGGAAGAATACGAGATGATATTTGGCAAAGAAATTTACGCCGAGCTTAACGCCAAAGGCGAAGTTCACGATCACGACTCCAAACACGATGAGATGGTGTTTTTAGGCGAGAGCAAAAACGGCACGCAGATGTATCTAAACAAAATCGTGGCAGAAGCCAAAAAAGTAATCGTCATAGGCTCGGTCGAGCCGCACTATTTTGCGGGCTACACGGGCGGCAGAAAGGCATTTTTGCCGGGCACGGCGTCTTATGAGAGCATCACGCAAAATCATAAACTAGCTCTTAGCGCCGACGCACAAGCTCTGCGCTTAGAGGGCAATCCCGTACACGAGGATATGATCGACGCGATGAAGGTTCTCGCGCACATCGACGTTTTTTCGATCCAGACGGTGCTTGATAGCGAGCACGGCGTGTATTACGCAAGCGCGGGCGACTTAAACGACAGCTTTTACGACTGCGTAAAAAAGGCAGACGAGGTCTTTTGCGTAAATATCCCGAGCAAGGCCGACATCGTGATCTCGGTCGCGCCCTATCCGATGGATGTCGATCTCTATCAGGCGCAAAAAGCCCTAGATAACGGCAAACTAGCACTCGCACAGGACGGAATTTTAATAATGGTCGCAAAGTGCCGCACTGGTATCGGGCCAAAGCCGTTTTTTGACCTGATGGCCTCCGCCGACACGCCAAAAAAGGTGCTCGAAAAGATCAGTGCGGGCTTTAAGCTCGGCTACCACAAGGCTGCTAAAATGGCGGAAATCTCGCTCTGGGCGCAAACCTGGGCGGTGAGCGACTTAAGCGACGATGAGATGCGTGCCGTGCATCTAAAGCCGTATCACGACATCCAAAAAGCCGCGCGCGACGCGCTCGCGCAAAAGGGCACGGACGCTAAAATCATCATCCTGCCGTTTGGCTCGATGACGGTGCCTAAGGCGTAAGTTTGGCTAAAATTTTATATTACGACGCGAGCTGCGGTATCAGCGGCGATATGAATTTGGCCGCGCTGGTGGAGCTTGGCGTGGATTTTGACTATCTTTGCGCCGAGCTTGAGAAGTTAAATTTAGCCGGCGAATTTAAGCTAGAGCGCAAAAGCGTGCTAAAAAATGGCATCGCCGCGACCAAAATCGACGTCGTGCCGCTAAAATCGCAGCCCCACGCCAGAAGCTACGCGGGTATCAGGCAAATTTTAGAGAGTTCAAATTTAAGCCAGAGCTGCAAACAAAGAGCGGGCGCGATATTTCGCACAGTTGCCGAGGCCGAGGCCAAAGTACACGGCACGGACGTAGATCGGGTGCATTTCCACGAGGTCGGCGCGATAGACTCTATCGTCGATATCGCGGGCGCGGCGATCTGCTTTGAATATCTTTTTGAAAAACTCGGCGTCTCGCACGTCGTAAGCTCCAAAATCGAGCTTGGCGGTGGCGTCGTAAAGTGCGACCATGGCACGCTTAGCGTGCCTGCACCCGCCGTTTGCGAAATTTTAAAAGGTGTGCCCGTAAGCCTTGGGCGAGCAAATTTTGAGATGACTACCCCAACTGGTGCAGCGATTTTAAAGGCCTGCGCGGACGAATTTAGAGGCGGCGCGAGCTTTAAAATCGAAAAGATCGGCTACGGCGCTGGCGGCAAGGACGGCGCGGGCTTTGCAAACGTGCTTCGAGTGATGCTTTGCGAAACCGATGAGGAGCGCGGCGAAGGGGACGAGCGAAATTTAAGCGAAAAAGCCGGCTACGGCGCAGTTTGCAAACAAATTCTGATCTCCACTAACATCGACGATATGGACGCCGAGAGCTTCGCGCTTGCGTGCGAAATTTTGCGCGAAAACGGCGCGCTGGACGTATTTGGCCGCTCTATTTTTATGAAAAAGGGGCGCGCGGGCTTTGAGCTAAACGCGCTGTGCCGCGAGCAGGACGCGCAAAATTTAAAGGATCTGATTTTTACGCACACGACGGCGATCGGCGTTCGCGAGGTAGAGGTTGCTAAAACCGAGCTAAAGCGCGAGTTTGCGCGGGTGCAGACGAAATTCGGCGGGATAGGGCTTAAGATTTCTGGCAGCGATCAAACGCAAAAAGCAAAGCCGGAATTTGACGACTGCAAGGCCGCGGCGCTCGCGCACGGCACGACGATCGAGCGGGTGCGAAAAGAGGCGCTGAAAATCTATGACGAAACTAGAAAAACTAAAGGCTGATCTGCGCGGGCTGGGCGAGCTGGCGGTCGCATTTAGCGGCGGCGCGGACAGCTCGCTACTATTGCGCGCAGCGCACGACGCGCTGGGTGCGCGAGCGATCGGCATAACGATCAGATCGCCCTATATGTCCTCGCGCGAGATCGCCGAAGCCGTGGAATTTGTTAGATTTTACGGCATCCGACATGAAATTTTAGAACTCGGCGTCGCGGAGGAGATCAAAAACAATCCCGAAAACCGCTGCTATCTGTGCAAAAAGGCGGTGTTTTCGCGCCTGATCGAGCGCGCAAAGGGGCTTGGCTTTAGCCGCGTCGCAGACGGCACAAACCGAGACGATCTGGGCGAATACCGCCCCGGGCTCAAAGCAAAAGAGGAGCTAGGCGTGCTCTCGCCGCTGATAAATTTAACCAAAGCCGAGATCCGCGAGCTATCGCGCGAGCTGGGCTTACCCACCGCCGAAAAGCCCGGCTATGCGTGCTTGCTAACGCGTCTGTCGCACGGACGCGAGATCGACCCGCACGAGCTAAATTTGATCGAAGCAGCGGAAAATCTGCTCATCGCAAGCGGTTACGCAAACGTCCGCGCGCGGTGCGACCGCAAAAATATAAAGCTGCAAATGCCCTTTTCTAGCATGCGAGACTTCCTAAATGACGCGAAATTTAAAAGCGTCGTTAGGCAGCTCGTGACGCTGGGCGCAGCGGATGTGACGCTCGATCTAAAGGGGCTTAGAGAGGATGTTTTGCATGAGAGAGGATGAAATTTTAGAGCTTTTTGTTGGGATAAAAAGCGGCCGCGTGAGCGAGCAAGAGGCGCTGAAATACCTGAAAAACTACCCTTACGAGGACGTGGGCTGCGCCAAGATCGACACTCAGCGCGCCCTGCGAAACGGCGCGGGCGAGGTGATCTACGGCGAAGGCAAGACGGATGATGAAATTTTACGCATCGCAGCAGCGATCGGTGCGAGAGGGCAAAATATCCTAATCACGCGCACGAACGAGCGGGTTTTTAAGCTAGTGCGCGAAATCTTGCCGCAGGCGGAGTTTAACGCTCGCGGCCGCGTCATCAGCGTCAAATTTAAAGAGCCCGCGCTCACGCAAAGCTACATCGCGATAGTATCTGCCGGCACCGCCGACGGCGCAGTAGTGGAGGAGGCGTACGAAACGGCGCGATTTTTAGGCAACGACGCGCGCAAATTTAGCGACGCGGGTGTGGCGGGGCTGCACAGGCTGATCGCAAATTTAGAGCAGATACGCGGCGCAAAGGTCGTGATCGCGGTTGCGGGCATGGAGGGCGCGCTAGCTAGCGTGCTGGCTGGCCTTATTAGCGTGCCCGTGATCGCAGTGCCTACCAGCGTGGGATACGGCGCGAGTTTCGGCGGGCTGGCGGCGCTGCTAGCGATGCTAAACAGCTGCGCAAACGGCGTTAGCGTCGTAAATATCGACAACGGCTTCGGCGCCGCGTATAACGCGAGCCTGATAAATCATCTCTAAATTTACGCCGCGCGTGAGGCAAATTTAACGGCTAAATTTAAAAGGAAAGCGTTGCGAGAGGAAAATTTAAACGAGCAAAAGGCTAGGCCTAAGGGCGCGAAAAAGCTCGCGCAAAAGCCGCAAAAAAAGCAAAGCGCGAGAACGAGGCTAGCGTTTTTAGCTGCAGCGGTTTTGATTTTGGCGGTCGAAATTTACATTGCGATCTGCGTAAAGGGCGGTTTCGTGCGCCACTACGCGGGCGATGTTTTGGCCGTCATCTTGCTTTACGCTTTGGCGCGGGCTGCTTTTAGCGCGCCGCCTTTAAATTTGCCGCTTAAAATTTTTGCGTTCGCGGCGGCTTTGGAGCTCGCGCAGTATTTTGGCGCCGTGCAAATTTTAGGCATAGAAAATAAAATTTTAAAAGTAATGATCGGCGGGACGTTTGATTTCGCCGACCTGCTCTGCTATGCCGCAGGCTGCGTCCTGGCGGGCGCGTATGAAAAATTTGAAAGTAAAAATCGGCAAAGGAGAAGCGATGGATAAACAAAAAGCCGTGCAAAAGATGACCGAGGTTATGACGAAATTCGTCGGCTACACGGGCAAGGTGCTACCTGATGACGTGACGACAAAGCTAAGCGAGCTTAGTGAGCGCGAGACGCAGCCGCTGGCAAAAGAGATCTATAAAACGATGTTTGAAAACCAGCGCCTAGCCAAGGAGCTAGATCGTCCGTCTTGTCAGGATACGGGCGTGATCCAGTTTTTCGTGCGTTGCGGCGCAAATTTCCCGCTCATCGGCGAGCTTGAGGAGCTGCTGAGAGAGGCCGTGCTGCGGGCGACGCGCGAGGCTCCGCTGCGCCACAACAGCGTCGAGACCTTCGACGAGTACAACACCGGCAAAAACGTCGGCAAGGGCACGCCGAGCGTATTTTGGGAGATCGTGCCGCAAAGCAGCGAATGCGAGATCCACACCTATATGGCGGGCGGCGGCTGTAGCCTACCCGGCAAGGCAACCGTACTGATGCCCGGCATGGGCTACGAGGGAGTCGTGAAATTCGTCATGGACATCATGACCAGCTACGGTATAAACGCCTGTCCGCCGCTACTAGTGGGCGTAGGCGTGGGCACCTCGATCGACGTGGCGTCCTTGCTATCTAAAAAAGCGCTGATGAGACCGCTTGGCTCGGCAAACCCAAACGAGCGCGCCGCGCTAACCGAAAAGCTGCTCGAAGAGGGTATCAATAAAATAGGCCTGGGCCCGCAAGGCATGAGCGGCGCAAGCTCAGTGATGGGCGTGCATATCGAAAACTGCGCCCGCCACCCAAGCGTCATCGCCGTCGCCGTAAACGTGGGCTGCTGGTCGCACCGCAAAGGCCACATCATCTGGGATGAGCAGCTAAATTTTGCCGTAAAATCGCACAAGGAGTTCGCGCTATGAGTAAGAAAATTTTAACCACGCCGATCGGCGCCGAGGATCTAGCGGATATCAAAATCGGCGACGTGATCTACCTCAGCGGACACATCGTCACCTGCCGCGACGTGCCGCACAGACGCGTCGTAGAAGAGGGCCGCGAGCTACCGCTAGACATCAGAGGCGGCGCTATCCTGCACGCGGGACCGATCATCAGAAAAACGGACGATGTCGGTAAAGAGGGCTTTGAGATGGTCTCGGTCGGGCCAACGACTAGCATGCGCATGGAGAAATTTGAGCGCGAATTTATCGCTAAAACGGGCGTGCGCCTGATCGTAGGCAAAGGCGGTATGGGCGAGGGCACGATGAGCGGCTGTAAGGAGTTTGGCGCGATACACTGCGTATTTCCCGCGGGCTGCGCGGTGGTGGCGGCTACGCAGGTCGAGGAGATCGAGAGTGCGGACTGGACGGAGCTTGGGATGCCTGAGACGCTGTGGAAGTGCCGCGTGAAGGAGTTTGGCCCGCTCATCGTCTCGATCGACGCGCACGGAAACAATCTTTTCGAGCAGAACAAGGTCAAATTTAACGAGAAAAAGGATGCGGCGCTGGCTGAAATTTTACCGCAGGTCGGGTTTATAAAGTAGTTAAATTTTGGCGGCTCGCGCTTTTAAATTTTGCGCCTTAATTTTTTACGCCCTGTCGCTAAATTTTAAAATTTTACCGATCTAGCGATGATTAAAATTTAAGAGTCTTGCACGGATATACACGGGCGTGAGCGGTCAAGAAAACAGGCGGAAAGACGGAGTGCAAGATTAAATTTTATCTGCAAATTTAGCTAGTCACGAGGGATAAATTTTAAAAATTTAAACCCGCAAAGCCGCTGTTTTAAAGCGCCGACTAAAAGCGCACGCTAATCTCGCCGAAGCTCTTTCGTAAATTTAGACTACGCGCTATTTTTTCTCCGCGAATTTCACGCTTGCATAGAGGTAGCTTGCAAGCCCTAGCGCGCCCAGTATCGCGCCCGCCTCGCCTATGTGTTCAAGACCGAACCTCGTTGCGACTTGATGCCCCAAAAGCGCTCCGCCGCCGATGCCTACGTTATAGATCGCCGAGTAGATCGATATCGCGACATCGGTGGCATCCGGAGCCAACGCCAAAACCCCAATCTGCAAACAAAGCCCAAAGCCAAAAATTCCCACTCCCCAGACGAAAGCCGCGAGCAGCAGCGCCGCGTCATTTGTGACAAAAGCTTTTAACGTCAGCACCGAAGCTAGGATAAAAAGGATCGCGCAGATCAAAAATGCGTTTGGAAAATGGCGATAAAGCTTCGAAAAAAGCACGCTAGCAAGAATGCCAGAGGCACCGAACGCAAGCAGGACGTAGGTTACGAAGTGATCGCCTGCGGGGTTAAATTTCGCCACGAATGGCTCGACGTAGCTGTAGGTCGTAAAATGCGCGCCTACGATCAAAAACGTCAGCAGATACAAAGCAAGCAGCATCGGGTGCCTTGCTAGCATAGGCAGGCTCGCAAGAGAACCTGCGCGCCTGCTTGGCAAAAACGGTAAAATTTTCCAAAGAAACAGCGCCTCGGCCGCCGCAAGCGCGCCGATCGCAAAAAACGTAATCCTCCAGCCGAAAAGCTCGCCGACCACGCGTCCCAAAGGAAGTCCCAAAACCATGGCTAGCGAGGTGCCCAAAGCCAGCATGCCGATAGCCTGCGAGCCTTTGTTTATCGGCGCTAGGCGCACGACGAGCGATGAGGTGATCGACCAAAAGATCGCGTGCGAAATCGCGATGCCCAGTCGCGCGATTACCAAAACGGCAAAATTCCACGCTACCGCCGCCAGGGCGTGGCTTAGCGTAAATAGCACTAAAAGCCGCAAAAGCAGCCTCTTGCGCTCGAGCTTTGAGGTTAGCAGCATCAGCGGCAGCGAGAGGATACTCACCGCCCACGCGTAGATTGTGATGATTAACCCCGTGCTAGTAACGTCCATGCTAAAATCCGCCGCAATGTCGCTTAACAGCGCCACGGGGATAAATTCCGTCGTGTTAAAAATAAAGGCGGCAAACGCCAGCGCGATAACTCTCGTGTAGGCGATTTTATGGACATTCATCGGTTCTCTCTCCGGCTTTTAAATTTAGACTTTAAATTTAGCGCATTTAGCGGTTTTTTAGCTTTTCGAGTTCTGCTCGGAATTTTAAAATTTTAAATTCCATGCCGTATATACGTGCTACGTTCCGTGCTAAATCTAGGCGGAGGATTATAGCTAAATTTATTCTCCTCACAGCTTGCAGAAATAGAATTTACGCTCAAAACGCAAAGTCGCATGGGGTAAAATTCACACAGCGATCAATCAATGAAAATTTAAAATGAAATTTGCGCTGCGCTTGGCAGGTGGCAATAAAATTTCTTATGTTTGGTAGAATGCGTTGAAATTTTATATACCGCGATGTTGCAAGTCATAAATAAAATTTCGCTACGTTGAGCTTGGATGCGTATAGCGGTTGAGGTTTTGTAGTGGCTAAATTTTATCACCCCGGTCTTGTTAACGATATGAGACTTGCCCCATTTTGTGGTAGGTGCATTTTTAAATTTCTTAATTTTCGCGTATTCCCGTCATTTGATATTTAGGTTAGAATTTCGAGTCAGACGGCTAAATTTGCATTAATCTCTACCCGCTGCTTGCGATCTGCGCTTAAAGTATGCAAAAATTTATTTTCAAGGCGGTGAAAGAGCCCGTCTCAAATCGTCCGCAATGCTCGTCTAAAACTGCCAGCAGATCGCGCTTGTCGCTCGCCTGCTGTGATAAAGCTTTAGAATTTTATTCGGTTTGTGAAGCATTTAAATTTTTAAGCAATAAATATGTAAAATTAGCGAAATTTGATAATTCCAAAGGACGAAAAATGGCAAAAGTTATGAAAACGATGGACGGAAACGAGGCGGCGGCTTACGTCTCATACGCCTTTACCGAGGTCGCGGGCATCTATCCGATCACGCCTAGCTCGCCTATGGCGGATTACACCGATATTTGGGCGTCGCAGGGCAAGAAAAACCTCTTCGGCATGCCCGTTAAGGTAGTCGAGATGCAAAGCGAGGGCGGCGCGGCGGGCACCGTGCACGGCTCACTCCAAGCAGGCGCGCTTACGACGACGTATACCGCATCGCAGGGGCTTTTGCTAAAAATTCCAAATATGTACAAGATCGCGGGCCAGATGCTTCCGGGCGTCATTCACGTTGCGGCGCGTGCGCTTGCGGCGCAGGCGCTCTCTATCTTCGGCGATCATCAAGACGTCTATGCCTGTCGCCAAAGCGGCTTTGCGATGCTTGCAAGCGACAGCGTGCAGGAGGTGATGGATCTGGGCGGTATCGCGCATCTTGCGGCGATTAAGGGGCGCGTGCCGTTTTTGCACTTTTTCGACGGATTCCGCACGAGCCATGAAATTCAAAAGATCGAGGTGATGGACTATGCCGAGTTTGATCGCCTGCTCGATCGCGAGGCGGTGCGTAAATTTAGAGCTGACGCGCTAAACTCCGAGCATCCTAAAACTCGCGGCACGGCGCAAAACGACGACGTATATTTTCAGACACGCGAGTTAGTCAATAAATTTTACGACGCGCTTCCGGACATCGTCGCGGAGTATATGAGCGAAATTTCAAAGATCACGGGGCGGCCGTACGCGCCTTTCGTCTATTACGGCGCAAGCGAGCCACAGCGCGTGATCGTCGCGATGGGCTCGGTCAATCAAGCCCTTGAGGAGGTGGTCGATCATCTAAACGCGAAGGGCGAGAAAGTAGGCATACTAAAAGTGCATCTCTACAGGCCTTTCAGCCTCAAATATCTCTTCGCCGCGATGCCTAAAAGCGTGCGTAAAATCGCCGTGCTCGATCGCACGAAGGAGCCGGGCAGCCTCGGCGAGCCGCTGTATCTGGATATAAAAGCCGCATTTTACGGGCGCGCGGACGCCCCGCTCATCGTGGGCGGCAGGTATGGCTTAAGCTCCAAGGACGTTGATCCCGCGCAGCTAATCGCCGTGTATGAAAATTTAAAGGCGGACGAGCCTAAAAACGGCTTTACGATCGGCATCGACGACGACGTGACGCATCTATCTCTACCAGTGGGAGATAAAATTTCGCTCGGCTATGAGGATGAGACCGAGTGCTTATTTTACGGCCTGGGCGCAGACGGCACCGTGGGCGCGAATAAAAATTCCGTTAAAATTATCGGCGATAAAACCGATCTTTACGCGCAGGCGTATTTCGCCTACGATAGCAAAAAATCGGGCGGCTACACGCGCTCGCACCTGCGTTTCGGCAAAAGACCGATCCGCTCGACCTATCTCGTCTCAAATCCGCATTTTGTCGCCTGCTCGGTCGCTGCGTATCTAGACATCTACGACGTCATCGGGGGCATCCGCGAAGGCGGCACCTTTCTTTTAAATTCCATCTGGGATGCCGAGCAGACGGCGGCAAAGCTTCCAAACAAGGTCAAAAAAATTCTAGCCCAAAGACGGGTAAAATTTTATATCCTAAACGCCACCAAACTAGCACGCGATATAGGGCTCGGAGGCCGCACTAATACGATTATGCAATCGGCGTTTTTCAAGCTTAGCGGCATCATCCCGTTCGAGCAGGCGCAAAGCTATATGAAGGAATACGCCAAGAAAACCTACGCCAAAAAGGGCGAAGCGGTCGTGGCGATGAACTGCGACGCGATCGATAGGGGCGCGGACGCCTTGGTGCAGGTAGCGATCGATCCTGCGTGGGCAAATTTAAAGGATGACGCAGCGGGCGTGGACGACAAATACAAGGGCGACGAATTTATCGAAAAGATCGTAAAACCGATGAACGCAGCGCGCGGCGATAGCTTGCCGGTGTCGGCGTTTTTAGGGCACGAGGACGGCGGCTTTGATGCGGGCACAACGCGATTTGAAAAGCGCGGCGTGGGCGTCACGGTGCCTAAATGGATCGAGCAAAACTGCATCCAGTGCAACCAGTGCGCCTTCGTCTGCCCGCACGCCGTAATCAGGGCGTTTTTACTAGACGAAAAGGACGAGGCCGCCGCGCCTTTAAATTTAAAAGAGCACCTGCTAGAAGCCAAGGGTAAGGAGCTAAAGGGGCTAAAATACAAGATCCAAGTAAGCCCGCTAGATTGTACGGGCTGCGCGCTTTGTGCCGAAAATTGCCCGAGCAAGGAAAAATCGCTCGTCATGGTGCCGCTTGAAGAAGAACTTGCTAAGGGCGAGCAAGAAAGCGCGGACTTTTTATTCGAGCACGTAAGATACAAAGACGATTTGATGGACAGATCAAGCGTCAAGGGCGTAGGCTTTGCCCGCCCGTATTTTGAATTTCACGGCGCGTGCCCGGGCTGTGGCGAGACGCCGTACATCACGCTGATCACGCGACTTTTCGGCGATCATATGATCGTAGCCAATGCCACGGGCTGTAGCTCGATCTACGGCGGATCGGCGCCTTCGATGCCGTACCGCAAGGACGAGAATGGCCGCGGCGTCGCGTGGGCTAACTCGCTTTTTGAAGACAACGCCGAGTTTGGGCTGGGAATGAAGATCGCAAGCGAGACGCTGCGCCATAAGATCGAGGATCTAATGCTAGGCTCGCTCTCAAGCGTGCCAAACGCGCTAAAGGCGCTTTATCACGACTGGATCGAAAACAGAAACGATACGCTAAAATCCGCTCAGATCAGAGATAGGCTTGTGCCGCTGCTGGAGCAAAATTTAGACGCGCCCAGGGTTCGTGAAATTTTAGAGCTGAAGCAGTATCTAAACAAAAAATCGCAGTGGATCATCGGCGGCGACGGCTGGGCTTACGATATCGGCTACGGCGGGCTCGATCACGTGCTGGCTACCGGCGAGGACGTAAATGTGCTGGTGCTGGATACGGAGGTTTATTCAAACACGGGCGGACAGAGCTCTAAAGCTAGCCGCCGCGGCTCGATCGCGCAGTTTACCGCAGGCGGCAAGCGCGTTCAGAAAAAAGACCTAGGCCAAATCGCGATGACCTACGGCAACATATTCGTCGCGCAGGTAAATTCCAACGCAAACCAAGCCGCGACGCTAAAGGCGATCATGGCAGCGGAGGCCTACCCGGGACCTAGTCTCATCATCGCGTATTCGCCGTGTATCGCGCACGGTATCAAAGGCGGTATGGGTAGCTCCGGCGATCAAGCCGAGCTTGCTAGCAAATGCGGCTATTGGCCGACCTACACCTTCGATCCGCGACTCGCGGCGGAGGGCAAAAATCCGCTTAAAATTTCATCCAAAGAGCCCGATTGGAGCCTTTATGAGGAATTTTTGCTAAACGAGGTCCGCTACAACGCGCTTAAAAAGATCGATCCGGAGCATGCGGGCAAGCTTTATGAAGCCAACAAAGCTGACGCGATGAGGCGCTACCGCCAGCTCAAGCGGTTTGCGAATGCCGATTTCGGCGATGAGGTTGTCTCTACGGGCGCCGCGAGCGAGAATACTTAAGCGTTGTAGTTAGTTTTTAGAATTCCGGGTCGCAGAATTTGTGACCCAGGAATTTCGTTAAATTCCAAAAGGAAAATCCATGAAGAAAATCGGACTAATCGGCGGCATGAGTTACGAATCTACGATTACCTATTATGATGGGATCAATCGCAAAATTAACGAGCGTCTAGGCGGGCTAAGTAGCGGCGAAATTCTGCTAAGTAGTCTAAATTTTGACGAGATCGAGCGGTGTCAAAGAGATAATGAGTGGGGCAGGGCGGGCGAAATTCTAGCTCGTCACGCGCGGGTTTTGCAAAGTGGCGGCGCGGATTATATTTTTCTTTGCACCAATACGATGCATAAGTGCTACGAGGCGATAAAAGCCGCTATCTCCGTGCCTTTCGTGCATATCGCGGACGCCACGTTAAGTGAGCTGCGAAAACGTGGCGTGCAAAAAGTAGGGCTGCTCGGCACGATCTACACGATGACGCAGGATTTTTACAAACAGCGCTTGATAGATGGCGGCGTAGAGGTACTCGTGCCGAATGCGGACGAAATGGAAGCGGTAAACGAAGTAATTTTTGATGAGCTTTGCTTTGGTAAAATCTTACCGCACTCCAAAGAGAAATTTTTGCAGATCATTGAAGGGCTTAGAGCTCGCGGTGCGCAGGGCGTGATACTGGGCTGCACGGAGATCGGGCTGCTCGTATCGCAAGCAGATACCGCCGTGCAGTTATTTGATACTACGCAGATCCACATCGATGCGGCAGTAAGTCTAGCTTTAAGCGAGTAAATATCAAATATGAGCCGGTAAAATTCCGGCTTATAATTTCAAATTTTTATATACATTATCAGTTAAATTTAATCTTTCTCTGTTATAATAACAACTATCAATCATAAAAGGGGATGAAATGAACGTTTTAGTTATAGGAGCAGATGAGATTACGCCCATTAAGGCGGTTTTAAAAGACCTTGGCGCGAGTAATATCGAGCACTGGGACGCACGAAACGAAAATCGCGTAAATCGCAAGCCGATCCCGCAGGATACGGAGTGTGTCGTGATGCTTACGAGCTTTTTAAACCACAACACGATGAAAAAAATCAAAGGCGAAGTAAAAAAGCGCAAAATCCCGCTCGTATGCGCTAAAAGAAGCGTTAGCTGCGTATTTTGCGAATACTGTAAGGTCTTCAATTTAAATCAAGAATTTGGCTGCAGACCTTGCGAAGATGATTAAAATTCCAAGGAATTTAAATAATGCCGGCAAGTCCAGGCAAGCGGTTAAAAAATCGCGCACTGCGCCGCAATCAAATGTTTACGAAGATAAAATGGACGAGCTGAATTCCAAGGATTCTTTAAATTCTAGCAAATTTAACTCTACTTGCCTTGCGCACGCCGAAAGCAAGAAATTTAGCGGAAAATCTAAAAAGTTTCTAAGCGATAAATCGGATGCACTTAATCATAATGCCTCTAAGCCGTGCGCTGCAAAGAGCGCGCAAAAAGGCGGCGCGAACAGGAATTTAACGGCAAGGGCTTTTTACGACACTGACTTAGTACAAAAGAATTTTTTCTGCGCTAAGCGTTCGGACGAGAAATCAGCTTTGTTTCGAGATATTGCCGCGTCAAAACGAGATATCGCGGTGCGCGAAAAACACCAAGAAGCGGATCTGCGGCGCGATAATGAGCTTATTGATGATGAAATTTTAAATGCTGAAGTTTTTAATAAAAAATTCTTTTGCGGCGAAATTTTTGGCTTTGATGCGAACGGGCGCGAGATTGCGCCAGAGGCGCTGCAGGATTATGATGCGGCTTCGCGAGCGCGAGCGATGCTAGCTCTATATAATTTTAACGTTAATGCGGATTATAGAATTCTGCCCGCAAATTTAAAGGGCGCTTCGCAGTTTCGAGCGGCATTTTTAAATTTTATCGCTTCCGAACTTAGGCGCGGTGCTCGCAAAATTTACCGCTTCAAGCCCGCCGTGAAATTCCGCGCGGCGGATAATGCGATAATCTTTGCCTATCTGCGCGACATGCCGCTGCCCGCATTTGCCGCCAAGCCCGCTTATAAGCTAGCTCGCGTGATCGTGAGCTTGCGTAGCGGCGTGCTGCTAAATGCCGGCGAGGCGTTTAGCGATTTTGTGTTTTCAAAGATCGCGCTGCGAAATACAGGCGCAGAGATTGAGCTTAAAAATGAACTCATCATCGTGCGAAAAAACGGATTTTCGCTCGGAGTGATAGCAAATTTCAGATCGATGCTCGTTTCAAATCCTACGCTTTATGATAATGATATAAAAAAAGCGCTAGAGCTTTGCCGCGGAGCAAACCTCGATGCCGTGTATCTTGTCTATCCAAAAAATGAAAATTTTAACCGCCACGTCGAGATAAAAAGCGAATGCTTTAAGGGAAATTTCATTATGAAATTAGTACCATACAAGCTCACCGACAAAATTTATTAAAAGGATCACAAATGGTTGGAATTATTTTTGGAAGCTCGATGGGCAATACCGAAGACGCTGCGAAGCTGATCTCGGAAAAGCTCGGCATCGAAAATGAGCTAAAAAACGTCGCGGATATCGCGCCTGCTGACCTGGACAAATACACCGCGCTCGTAATCGGAAGCTCTACGTGGAACGACGGCGAGCTGCAAGACGACTGGGCGGGCTTTGATTTTTCGGCTCTTAACGTAGCGGGCAAGACCGTCGCGATTTTTGGTATGGGCGATAGCTCAAGCTATAGCGACGCCTACTGCAACGCAATGCGCGAGCTATACGACAACTTCAAAAAAGCGGGTGCAAATATCGTAGGCGCAGTGCCTACCGACGGATATGAATTTGACGAGAGCAAGGCCGTAGTGGACGGCAAATTCGTAGGTCTCGCGCTAGACAATGACAATCAAAGCGATCTCACCGAGAGCCGCATCGAGGCGTGGGTAGCGCAGATCGCTCCATCTTTTAAATAGTCCTCCTTTAAATTTGCCGTGGAGCGTGCGCTTCGCGGCACTTTCATCTTTTTTAAAATCATTAAAGCTTAGACCTTTTTAAAATTTAGCTCTGCCGACTTCGGTTAAATTTAAACAGATTGGGCTTTGAAATTTTAAAATTTTAATCTGCACGAATGAAATTTATCTTTTAAATTTAGAGCTGCTGGATACTTTTGCGCTCATGTAAATACAGACCTGCTTGGAGGCGCACGTAGCGTGATTAGAAAAAATTTAGCTTCTGTGACGGCGGAAGGACGAAGCTGGGAGTTTGCGTCGCGGTTTATAAACCTCATCTGCGAACGCTCGAAAATAAAATTTGCAAATTTTATAAGCGGCGAAGCGAGGGGCGACGTCGCTAAAATTTCTCGCCGTACGCCATTGAAATTTCTTTCCGTACGCACGCGGTTAAAATTCTTTCCGCAGCTCCGCTGTGAAATTTCGCCGGGCGCCTGATACAGGAATTTTATCTATCCGCGCAGCGAGCGGCTGCCGTCTGCTAGCAAAATTTAGCATATTTTGCGCCGTGACCGCGAAAAATCGTAGGATCAGCAGTGGCCCGCCTCTGCACAATTTAGCATATTTTGCGTTGCGACCGCACGCGGCTGTCGCCCAAAATAAACCGCCGCCGCGACCGCGAGATCGCCCGCTGCTAGGAGCAAAAAGCCGCAAAACTATGCGGCGCGACAAGGCATAAATTTAAAATTTAGAGCGTAAATTTTAAGGCTTTAAAATTTACAGCCCGAGCTCTATCGCCAGATCCTTTACCGCTTTGAGATTTACCTTGCCGCTACCTAGCACCGGGATTTGCTCCACCTTTTTCACGACGCTTGGCTGCATTATCGGCGCCAGCGCAGAGTCCTTTAGGCGGCGCGAAATTTCATCCTCGCTCGCCTCGCCCACGTAAAGCAGAGCGATCTTTTCGCCCTTTTTCTCGTCTTTTAGGTTCACGCACGAATAGATCGCGCTTTCGCCTAAAATTTCGCCCACGGCGCTCTCTACCGCGCCCAGGCTGATCATCTCGCCGCCGATTTTAGCAAAGCGCGAAAGGCGGTCGGTGATAAATAAAAACCCGTCGTCGTCGATATAGCCGATGTCGCCGCTCTTGTAGTAGCGTACACCGTCCATTTGCGCGATCGCCTCAGCGGTTTTGGCCGGCTCATCGTAGTATTCCTTCATAACCTGATGTCCGCCGATTAAGATAAGCCCCTCTTGCCCGTTTGGCAGCGGCTGCAGCGAAGCTGGATCGGTGATCTTTATGACCGTGCCCGCAAGCGGCAAGCCGACGCTCTTTTCGCGGTTGAAGTAAAGCTCTTTGAAAAAATCGGGCTCGAGGACGTTCGGCGTATTTACGCTCACCACCGGCGCAGTCTCGGTCGTGCCGTAGCCCTCGTAAATTTCGATGCCGAATTTTATCTTAAATTCCTTGCGGACGTTTTCGTTTAGCTTCTCCGCGCCCGCAATCGCTAGGCGAATGCTTCCCAACATTAGAGGATTGAGCCTTTTATTTTTGGTGTAGAGCCTAAAAAACGTCGACGTGCCGAACATTATCGTAGCGCCGTATTTTGCGCTCATCTTGCCGACGCTAAAGGCGTCCGTAGGATCGGGCACGTGGATGCTTAAGATTCCGTCGTTTAGAGGAAAGAGCGTCGTTACGGTAAGCCCGAAGCAGTGAAAGATCGGTAGCGACGCTAAAATCGCATCGTGCTCGGTAGCGTTTATGAGCTCTGAAATTTGACGGACGTTCGCCATTATATTTTTATGCGTCAGAACCACGCCTTTGGGCTTTCCCTCGCTGCCGCTGCTAAATAAAATAGTCGCTACGTCATCTATCGCGTGCGGCTTAAAATACAGCGCGCGAAATAAAATTTTAGGCATTAGCAGCGATTTTAGCGCGCAGGCTATGCGCTCGTTTTTAGAGACACCCTCGCTTAGATCCTCAAGGTACACGAGCCGATCGCCGATCGAGCTTTCCAGCTCAAAGCCCTTTGATTTGAGCTTTTCTACGAATTTGCGCGAGCTGATGATCGTGCGGATGTTTGCTTTATCTGCGCAGTAGATTAAATTTTCCTCGCTTAGCGTGTAGTTTAAATTTACGCTCGTTTTGCCCATCGCAAAAAGCGTTAAATTTACGGCGCTTGCAATGACCGAGCTAGGCAAAATAATACCGACGTTCTCCTCGCTGTCTATGCGGCTCTTTAGCCTTTTGCGAAGTATCAAAACTGCGCTCATCATCGCTAAATTTGTGAAGCTCACTCCAGTGCTATCGACCGCTACGCGCTTAAAAGGCGATCTTTTGGCTTGATTTAGCCAGTTGTAGGCAAGCGGCTTTAGGCTTGCGAGGTATTTGCCCCAGCTGAAAAACGACAGCTCCGTTACTGCGCGCTTTACCTCGTGCGCCTTGGAATTTGCCTCAATCGGCGCGCCGAAGCTTACGCGAAGTGCGTTTTTGCCGCTTTGCGAGATCGTTCTTTTATAATGCTCGCTAGCGCGCGAAAACGTCGATCCCCAAAGCCCCCTGATATAAAAAGGCACGATTACGGAGTTCGTATCGTGCGCGGCTAGCTCAAATCCGCCTTGAAACTCGTCTATGCGACCGTTGTAGCTGATGTGGCCTTCCGGGAAGAGCCCGACTACTTCGCCTGCATTTAGCGCCTCGCGAATACTTTCGATCGCGCTTTTGCTCACGCCCGCTCCGATCGGAATGACGCGGAAAATTTTAAAAAACCATTTCAAATACCACAGATCATAGTAGCTGCGATGCATCACGAAGCGCACGCCGCGCGGGCACGCAAGCTGTACCACCGCCCAATCGATCCAGCTGATATGGTTACCCAAAAGCAGTACGCCGCCTTTTTGCGGGATGTTTTCGATACCGTCTACGTGGACTTGGTAGCCGAATTTCATAAACGGAATGAGTAAAATTCTAACGAAAAGCTGCGGCAGATATTTCGCGCCGAAGATCCCGCAGATGAGCACGCAAAGAGCAGCCATAACGAAAATTTCGCCGCTGGCGACCGCAAAATGCACCAAGATGATGGCGATGAGCAAAAACAGCACCATAAAGATATTTTGGATAAAATTTGATCCTGCGAGCACCCGTCCCATGCGCTCATCGGCGGTGAAAAACTGAATGACGGCGTTGAGCGGTACGATAAAAATTCCGCCGCTAAATCCGAAGAAAAACGACGCCGCACCGAGCCAAAAGACGGAGTGCGCGTTGGCTAACACCATTAGCGCGAGTGCAAGCCCGAATGCGCCGAACGGCACGATGCCGAGCTCGATATGTTTTTTACAGTAGCTGCCTGCAAAGATCGAGCCTAGCGCGATTCCGATCGCACTAAGCGCCAAGATTACCTGGATCACCATTACGTTGTCGCTGCCGCTAAGGCTCTTGTAGTGAGCCGGGAAGGTCGCGATCACGAGCTGCGAGACCGCCCAAAACATCGCAAGTCCCAGCGTGCAGAGTAGGACATTTTTGTCTTTTAGCACAAAATTTAAATTTTGCCTTAGATAGCGAAGCTTAAGATAGTCGTCTTTGTTAAATTCCGCCTGCGGCTGCGCGGCGTCGAAGAATGGAATTTTATATGAGTAGTATGTTTCAAGCACGGAGCCCGCGACCAAAAGCACGCCGATGAACCAAACCGAGCTCATCAGCTCGCCCGCGTCGCTGCTGCGAGCTGCAAACAGCTCGAAAATTACCGAAAAAACAAGAGATGAAAGCAGAATCGCGATGATGGTAAGAGCCTGCACGAGGCCGTTTGCCGCGCCTAAATTTTTCGCGCCGACGATCTTTTTAATCAGACCGTATTTGGCGGGCGAGTAGATCGCGCTTTGCGCCGCAAGCAGGATCGTCATAAAAAATGCGAAATAAAACCACCCGCACGCATAGCCGAGCGTAATGAGCGCGGTAAGCGCGACGCCGAGTTTCGCGCAGATCCGTGTAATGCGGGTACGCGAGAATTTGTCGTTGAGATAGCCGCTGGCGCTAAAAAGAAATACGTAAGGCAGTAAAATCAGCAAATTTACAAGCGAGGTAAGGGCGATGAGAGCGCCTGAATCGGCGCTTTTAACAAGGACGTTTTGAATCGTGATCTTATGGCCCAGATCGACGCTTGCGTTGATAAACATAATCGCCAAAAACGGCAAAAATCCGTTGATTTTTAATAAAGATTTCAAGCTATCTCCTTTAAAAACAGGATTTTATCTCACGGAAGTTAACGGACGCAAATTTAAGGCGGCTTCGCTACAATTACGCAAAAATTAAAGGAAAAATATGAAAGTACGTATCACCAATCGCGACGTCGATAATCTCAATAAATTTATGCTGCTTTACAGCAAAAAGGCGCGCAAGCAGCGCCTCATCAGCACCTACGCCATACCATTTGAGTTTTTGCTCGTTGGCATCATCATCGATGGGCTTTTAAAGACGGCCCCGATTGCAAGCATAGCGTCGGTTATTTTGGGTGCGGCGTGGCTTATTTTTTATCCGAAATTTTACCGCCGCATGCTAAGAAAGCATCTGGATGCTGCTAAGCTCGCGCAAGACTCAAAAATAGAGATGGAATTTATCGCGGGCGAGGATGAAATTTCATTTTCAAAGGGCGAGCCGCGCGCAAGCGAGAAATTTGCCGCGCGCTCGCTAAATCGCATCGCTGCGGGCGGGGAGAATTTTTTCTTGGCGTTTGATCGCGGCTTTCACATCGTGCTTCCCAAAAACGCCGAGACGGACGCCGCGGTGCAGCATCTCGCGGATCTGCGCGGGCTGCAGATCGAATCCGTGGATATGGATGTTGAAATTTAGAGCTTTGCTTTTAAATTTAAGGCTCGTAAAATTCTCGATATAAATTTAAAATTCTAGAATTTCGATATGTAAAATTCTGTCTCTAGAATTTAGGTGGTGGCGGCTTTTTCTCTTAAGGGGGAAGGGGCGCTACTTGCGCTGCTTCGCTGCGCTCGTTTTGTAAGAGCGCGCAGTTTGTATTCGCTACTTAATAAATTTAACACGGACGCAGTCCGCACCGCTAGCGTTGTCGGGGGATGGGTGGGGTTTTGGGGAGGGAAGGGGAGCGACCTCGCAATTTAAGCCCCCTTCCCGCCCCAAGATATACATGTCGCGGCTGAAATTTAAACGGAATTTCATTTTGTAATAAATTTGAAATTTCTCTATGTAGAATTTTGCCTCTAGAATTTAGGTCGTGATGGCATTTTCTCTTAAGAGGGAAGGGGCGCTACTTGCTCTGCTTCGCTGCGCTCGCAAGAAACGCCGCCAGGCTAAGCCTTGCGCCGCTACGCTCGTTTTGCGAGAGCGCTCTCCTTCCCCCTTAAAATCCCCCAACCCCTGGCACGCTCAAAGGGCGAGCTACGCTCGCGCTAATTTTAAACTGCGGTTAGCGGCAAAATTTTGACTAAAATTCTGCGTTCAACTCACCATTACGCCTCGTGTATCTCCTCTGCTAGGCGCTTTTTGTAGGTGCGCTTGAAATGAAACGCCCAAATTAGCGGAAAGATTATCTCCAACCCTTTCCAAAATACATATCCACCATACCAAAAAAAACATTTGCAAACCGCATAGCAAGCGACTACATAGCTTGTCCCAAAGACGGCACCCCAAGCTACTATTTCAGAGTCGGTCGTAACAATCCAGATCGCAACCAAATATATGAAAGCGCTTAATAACGCAGTCGGGAAAAACCAATTCAGAACGCCTAATTTCTGGTGATTTATATCCGCGCTAAGATAGCCCGCCACGCACGCGATGATGCATAGGGCGCATAAGATAGTGCGTAGCACGGCTAAATAGCGCAGCCCACGGGGTTGCATCGCGCCTTCGTAGTCGCTGTTTTCGCAGCTACTACTTTGGCTGTTTTTGCTGCCACGCCCCGCCACATAGACAAGATGTGCGCCCAGCGCTATGAAACACGCGCATGCTGCAAGGTCCCAAAATATGAAGTTACCGAAGATTGTCCCGCCCGAGCCATCATCGCCCGTAGGTCCTATTAAATAAGGCCACGAAATTTTCACTATGCAAAACGTCGCCGCAAGCAAAATCGGATGCAGCGCGAGCCTGCCGCTTCTTAAATCAGAGAGTAAATTTTTAAAATATCTCATGCTTTCCCCTTAAAATTCCGCGGAATTTTACTAGCTTTCCATTATTTTAAGGCGTGGTTTGGGTTCGAAATTTTAAAGCCACTTTGCTCGCTCATTGCTAGGGTCCGTTTCGTTGCCGATCGCTTCGTAGCGCGAGTAGTAAAACTCCACAAACTCCCGCACTTGCGTCTCGCGCGGCAGATACACGCCGTCGCTAAGCTCCGCGAAGCGCGATAAAAATTCCGCCGCGTCCTTTTTGTCGCAATAAAGCCGCGCCAGCTCCTCATAGTTTTGCAGGCACGCGGCCTTGAAGCTCTCATAGCCTGCGCGGTCAAATTTAACCGCCAGCCGCATGCCGTCAAATTTCAAAACGCCCGATGCAAAAAGCAAGCTCAGATGTATCAGAGCCTCGCAGTAGTAGGGCTTGAGCTCCTCCACCCGCTGCCACGCGATGAGGCCCACGGCGCGGCGGATCAGCTCATCCAGCACCGGCAGGCAAAACTCCGCCTCCTCGTGGAAAAAGAAGTTCACGAGCCCGCCGGTGGTCGCCTTGTACTCCTCGATGAGCTTAAAAAGCCCTGAGCGGTTCATGCGCGCCTCGGTGTCCGCGTCGATGAAAAATATATGCCCGAACTCGTGTCCGATCGTCGATATTTCGTAGACGCGGCGCCAAATTTGCGGCTTTTTAAATAAAATTTCGCGCCCGAAATTTAGATACTTAAGGTCGAAAATTTCGCTGCTTAGCCGCATAAAAGGTCTAGCCTTGGCGCTTTCATAGACGAAATTTACGAAGGCGAAAATTTTCTTGCCGCAGTTGGTGCTTACGAACTCGTCGTTGGGCACGACCTGCGCCGAAAAGAGCCCGTTAAGATCGGCGCCGTAGTAGATCAGCGGCGCGCAGACGTAAAGCTGGGTCTTGGCGATGTTTGAGAGCACGAGCGAGTGCATGACGGCATTGTTCGCGCCGATTTTTTCATACGCGCGCTCAAAACTCTCGCTTACGCGCGCTTTAAATTCCTCCGCGCTAAACTCATACGCGCCCGCAAGCCTGACGTCCCATTCCAGCGCGACTGCGTGCGTGTAGGCGTCCTCGTAGTACTCAAGCGGATGGCCGATCTGAAGCGGCGTTTTTATATCCATCCACGCGATCTCCGCATCCCGCCACGCGCCGATCACGGCGCTAGCGTCCCTTTCGCAAAAGGCCTGTTTGAGCTTACTTAGATACGCGATGTAGGCTAGCTCGCTCTCATCTCCCGCGAGCGTCACAAGGCGCTCCAAAAGATCGCTAAATTCGCTCTGCAGCTTTGCCGTCTCATCCGCAAATGCCACGGCGTAGGGCAGCATTTGGGATTTGCCCTCGCGCTGCACTATCGCGCCGTAGCAGCGCTCGCAGATCTCGCCGTGAGGCGTGCGCATAAACAGCTCCTCTTGCAGTAAAAATTCCTTCGCCTGCGCAAGCGAGCTAAATTCCTGCTGTAAGCGCTTGTTCGTGCCTTCGATAATTAGGGCTTGCCAGCTTTTTTGCATATCGCTTAGTACGAGCCCGATGCGGTGTACGCCCTTTAAAAGCTCCAGATAAAAGGGCTGTAAAATCCCATGCGCGCCCGCTTCGGCGATGAGCGCTGCGTGCATGCCTTCGTGTATTTCGCGCGTGAAGTCGTACATTTTGCTCTTTAGCTCGCGCTGGCGCGCCTCATCGTAGCCCAAGCGGCGAAATTCTTGCAGTAGCGGATCCTCTTTGAGATCCACGATGCGGCGCAGTACGGCGATGCGCGCAGTATCGCTAGGCTCAAAGCCGCAGATCTCCAGCCCGCGCGCGATCAGCTCGTCGTGCGGCTCGTCGTAGAGGGCATTTAGTCGCGCTTTAGCAGCGACCGCCATCTCGCTAAGTTTTGCAAAATCGTTCATCGCGTATCCTTTTTGCCGTTTTATCGTCTTTTTACGAGCGGAATGTGTCTGCTTCGAGAGCTAAATTTTATCCTCACGCCCGCTTAAAATTTTAAAATTTCGACATAGATTTTTGCCGATTGTATCGAAAAAGTGTTAAATTTGCGCGGTTAAAATGCGAGATTTTTAAATTTAAGGAGTAAAAATGAGCGATTTAGACTTAGACGATTTCGGCGAGCCGCGCATCAAGGTCGTAGCGCTGCCTAAGGATACGAATAGCTCGGGCAATATTTTCGGCGGCTGGATACTAGCGCAGATCGATTTAGCGGGCGCGACGGCGGCGCGCGAGATAGCGCCCGAGCGGGTCGTGACGATCTCGATGCAGGAAGTAACTTTCAAGCAGCCCGTATTTATCGGCGATGTCATCAGCTGCTACGCAAAAGTCCTAAGTGTGGGAAATACCTCTATCCGCGTGCAGATCGAGGTCGCGGCGCTGCGGCTTGGTGAGGATGGATTTCGCGAGTGCTTGCACGTAACCAGCGCGATCGCAACCTACGTAAGCGTGACCAAATCAGGCCAAAAAAAGCCTATCAGCGCAGAGATTAAGCGGCTGCATGGATTTTAAAATTTTTTAGACTTTAGTTTTAGCTCAAGGAATTTTAGCGTCAAGCTTATAACGCGAAAATTTTTATGTGGGATAAGCTTAGTGCGCAGAATTTACTGCATAAAATTTTATAATTTTAAGCGCGGAATTTTGCTGTACAGTATTTTAGCGGAAAACCTCGCAGACGGAATTTTAGAATTTTAGAATTTTAGAATTTTAGAATTTTAGAATTTTAGA
>NZ_CALLWC010000063.1 GCF_938015785.1 uncultured Campylobacter sp.
TAAAACAAGAAGGATTCAAAAATGAAAAGCGTAAAAGGTATTTTCCGTTATCTTTTTCCGGTAAGAGATGGACGAGAACTGTATTGGATTAAAATTCCAAAAGGGCAAAGCGATCGTTTTGGAAAAGAATTTATATTCGAGCCTGAATTGATTGCGAAATCGGATGCGGAAAAACTCGGTATAAAAATAGATCCAAAGCTTTTAAGCGATAAGCGAATTAAATTTCATATACGCGATATGTATTATAAGACATATTATGAGATAACATCTTTCGGTATCGATGAGAGCTACGCCGATTCGCGGCAAATAGATCTTGATTTGGAAGACATAAAACAAATTGTAAAATCGGATGCAGACGATCCTTATTATGTATATGGCTATAGCTTAAACATAGAGCAGATGAGATCTTTTGGATGCATTGATATGGTTAAACCCGGTTTTTCATACTTCTTCGAATCCTATGCTAGCCATGAAAGAATAATCAAAGCTCCAAATAGCGGAGATAAAAATATAAAAGGCTGCTATATAAATGTCTTTGATAGCGATACGGAAGCCTTTTACGTGGCGTTATTGGACGTTAAGCTGCCTTTTAGCGAAGTTGCAAAAATAGTAGCTCCGCTGAGCATAGAGTCAAATATCCACTATTCTTATAGCCTCTCCGAAGAGCAGATTATAAAATTGGGGTTTCCTGAAATTTTAAAAGAAAATGGCGGCAAAATCGACGCTCAAATATCGGTAGAGATAGTATAATCTCATAATTTAAAATTTAGCCGTTAAATGGGTAATTATAGAGGTTCGGTGGGTTTGTGAATTTATGAGGAGCATAAATGACTACTATGTATGTTGCTTTTTATTTATCGTCGGATAAATATAACTTTGATTTTTCGGACTTGATCCTAGATGAGAAGACCAATGAATATAAAATTAGTTATATAAAAAATATAAAATCGGCGACATAGATGAAAGGCGCGGCAAGGTTAGAAATAGTTGTAGGTGGCTATGCTATACTGCCAAGAAAGAGTGCATATTTACAAGCGATGCTTTAAAAGATTTGTATGAAATTTTAAAAACGAACTTCGGCGATATCAAAAAGAGGATATCGGAATTAAATTTAACCGTTAATATTTATGTAGCGGTAGATACGACGGAAAAGGACGATGTTTATGCTATAGATTTTAGCAAAGAAATGATAAAAATGTGCGCCGAACTAAATGCCGATGTATGCGTAGATGGGATATATTATTAATTTGTGCAGGAATAAAGATGGCGTGGAAAATAAATTTTTAATACCCCGCTCAAAAGGTAAAAATGAATAAATTTACAAGACAGCTTCCTTTCTTTACCCTTACTCTTTTAACCGCCGCCCTCATCTCCCAAGGATCTGCCGCATCCTCTAGCTGGGTTACCTGGGGCTTTAGCGTAGGCGCCTCCGCAGAGCTTAGCGGAACCACTTCCAAAGATAGCTCTAAATCAACCAGCTCCGTAGCCTCTAATCTTAGCGGCAAGAATATTAAAATTTTAACTGATAGCAATAAAGATACCGCTATAAATATCAAAGGCTCAAATTTATATGCTAGTAACGATATATACCTAAGCACTCATAATCTATTTATGGATGCTTCGCGGGATAAAATTAACACAGGAACGTATTTTGGACCAGAAAAAAAGATTCCATAACCCCTTCTTTAGTGAGGAGCTAAATAAATTTTTAAATGTTATGCTAAAGCATGAGTTTTCCGGTAAGGATAAACTTATTAAGCAGCTTAACAATTTAAGAATTAAAAAGATTGAGGAGGACGCAGGCTTTAAGGCTTTTGTCTTTGAAGTAGTGGATCAAAATTTACTAGATTATGAAGGCATACCATATCCGGCAATAGATATGTTAGTGTTTAACAATTTGCACTACACAACAGAATTTATACTTCACTGGGGTGAATGTGTAAAAGAGCTAGAGATTTTTAATATTGCAGGAGAGGACTATCTTGAATTAGAAAATTTTGAGAATATTCAATTTTATAATTTTGATGAAAATAAATATGAATAAGTGCTTGAAATTAATAGTAGCCCTATTTTGT
>NZ_CALLWC010000064.1 GCF_938015785.1 uncultured Campylobacter sp.
TTGAGTGAAATAAAAATTTTATAAGGCGCTCAGATATAGCGCGATGCCTCGTATCTGGATAATTTTAAGCGGCAGTGAGCCGGTAAATTTTAACGCCGCCGCTTAACCACTCGTATAAAAATCCATAGTATAATGCCGCCCGTAGCTCATTACAAAGGAGAAAACATGAAGAATTTTACATTATGTTTGATCGCAGCGATCGCACTTTGTGGCTGCGCGACCCCGCAGGATCGATACGGCGGAGATGTTTATGACGCGAGCGAAACGAACCGCATGAGGCAGAGCGATCGGATCGAGATCGTCGATGTCCTGCCCGCCAAAATAAACGTAGAGCGCTCCGAGGGCAATACTGGTAAAATTTTAGGTGGCGTCGCGGGCGGAACTACGGGCGCGGTCATCGGGCATAAGCTCGGCAAACATAGCAGCAGCAGACGCTTAGCTGAGACCGTGGGGCTAGTAGGCGGCGCGGTAGTGGGCGCGGTCGCCGGAGATGCGATCCAAAACTCCCAAAAAACGGTGCAAGGCTCCAATATCATCTACAAGCTAAACGGCAAGGAGTACTCATCGGTGCAAGCCGATCCGCCGTGTAGATTTAGGCGCGGCAAGCCTCTGCTGATCCATACGGGCAGCGAAACGCGGGTGCAGCCAAACTCGGGATGCTAACAGAACTCGGTATGTTAAAATTTAAAGCCGCCCAAAGCTTGCGGTGAAATTTTAAAATTTCACCGCAGCGCTTAAATTTAAGAACGGCGAATTCGCGAAATTTAAAGCAATCTATGAAATTTTAAAGGGCGCTAGCTTTGTAAATTTGCGCCCTTGAAATTTTAAAATTTTAAGGGGATAAATTTGAAAAAGCGTAAGTACGTTTTATCGCTGTTAGCTCTGCTTTCAATCGTTTTCGTTATGAAATTTCCTTTTAGCGACGATGCAATTTTAAAAAAATACTTAGACACTACCTTTCTTGATAGAGTTCGGCGCGATGATAGAGGCGGATTGCCTCCTAAATTTTATATCATAGAAGAAAACCCAACTACGGATGAGATAATGCGAACCTTAAAATTAGTGGTCGAAAATGACGTAAATAAAACCGCGATTATATCGAAACATCAGTATTTTGAGGGCGGTGGACTGATAGAAAACGTTTCGGTTGAGAGGCTAGAGCCTTTCGAAGCTTTAAAGAAATATTACACCATAAAAGAGGCTACGAACGACATCGTTAAAGGGGGTGAATGGGAGAATGGTAAACCAACAGAACAATATGTGGATATACCCATTAGACAAGCTTTCGCGGTTCTAAGCGCTGACGAGGACCTTGTGGATATCTACGCAAAGGATAGTTTTATCAATAAGAGAAGTTGTATAGAATATAGAAAAATTTCATTTTACGGCTCTTACGATAACTATGAAGAATACCATAATAAGGTTCTACACTACGGCAGTTATGGTGTTAATAATTTTAAAGAAGAAGTATACAACTATATAAGATACATTTTAGATAATAACAATTACGAGGGCTATATAAAGACATTTGGACAAATAGTCAATAATTATTATGTAAATTGCAAGATAGATTAAGGGCGATAAAAATTCAATCGCATAGTTTTAAAGTAGTTGCGAAGAAAACCGCTAAAATCTATAAATACAAATTTTAAGATACCCAAATAGAATATTGTATAAAGAAATAAAGAGCACTAAATAGAATTTATCGCAAGATTAAAACATATCAGATACTCTAAATCTAAATTTAATCCCAAATTCTATCCGAGTCTTTAAATTTACCCAAACTCTCTCGCGTATTTCATCCCCAAATCATACGCCTTTTCATTTAGCGCACGGGTTTTTTCAGGCACAGAGCGGAGCATTTGCTCTTTTACTAGCCCTGAGTCCATACAGCGGCTAAGCTCTACTGCGATCGCTAAAGCCACGACACTTTGAGTGATGACATTTCCAACTTCGTATTTTGCGATGGTAATGATTGGAATTTCATAAATTTTAAAGCTTGCCCTATCCTCATCGCTCGGGGCTACTAAATTCGGCTCGATTACGATCACGCCGTCTTTTTTCACGCCATTTTTGAAAGCATCGTAGCTACTCTGCGCTGTTGCGAGCATGAAATCGATCTCGCCCTCGCTCGCGTAAGGATATAGAATTTCTTCATCGCTTAAGATAATATCCACTTTCGTAGGTCCGCCACGTACCTGAGAGGTATACGTAGATGCCTTGATTCCATAGCCGCCGTGCGCGATCTTTGCCGCAGCTAGAATTTCACCCGCTAAGATCACTCCTTGACCGCCCACTCCCACAAATCTTAATTGATTCATCTTAGTCCTTCAAAATTTATCGCTTCGCCGCTTTGTGCCGCGTCTATCACCTTTTGATACGCCTTTGTGTATTCGGTGCGCCCATTATCTTCGTGTAAAACTCCAAGCGGAAATAGCCCCGCTCGCTCATCCTCGCTAAGAGCGTCAAATTTTACTTTAGAGACCGTGCGCGAATCAAGCCACTTTAGCATTTGCACTGCCTCGCTCATTTTATTTTTACGACCCAAATTTACGTGGCAGTTGCTAAAAATATCAAAAAAACTATAACCCTCGTGCTCAAAGCCCTTAGCCAAAAGTCGCTCGATTTTTTCGGGATTTGTCACGCTCTCGCGTCCGACAAAAGTTGCTCCGGCAGCAATCGCAAGTTTCGCCGCATCAAAGCTGGGATCGACATTGCCGTATTGCGCCGTAACCGTCCAAAACCCGCGCGGCGTCGTAGGACTCGTCTGCGAGTTTGTAAGCCCGTAGATGAAATTATTTACCAAGATATGATTTAGATCGATATTGCGGCGGCATCCATGGATCGTGTGATTGCCCCCTATCGCAAGCCCGTCGCCATCGCCAGTAACTACGATTACGTGTTTGCCTGGATTTGCAAGCTTAATACCCGTAGCATAAGCTATCGCACGCCCGTGTGTCGTATGGACGGTATTGCAGTCTATGTAACTCGACATCCTGCCGCTACAGCCAATACCGCTTACCACGCACACATCGTCCATGCTCCAGCCTACGTGGTCAATCGCGCGGATGATCGCTTTTAAGATTACTCCGTCGCCGCAGCCCCAGCACCAAAGTGTAGGCATCTTGTCCGTTCTTAGATATTTATCGTAATCAAACGCCATTTAAAGCTCCTTTACTTTCTCGATAATCTCGCTAGGGCTGATCGGTCTGCCGTTTGCCTTAAGAAGCGTCTTAAAATCATCTCTCAAGCAAGCGCGCTGAACCTCTAGCAGATACTGCCCTAAATTTAGCTCGGCGATCAAAATTTTATTAAATCTCTCCCCTAGCTCCTTTAGCTTGCGCGCAGGGCTTGGCCACAGCGTGATCGGGCGAAAAAGTCCCACACGCACGCCTTGCCCTCGTAGCTTTAAAATCGCGTCTTTTGCTGCTAGGCTAACGCTGCCGTAGGCGATGATACAAGCATCAGCGTCATCTAGCATAAATTCCTCATATTGCACAATGTCATCTTCATGCGCCGAAATTTTATTAAAAAGCCTTTTTATAGAGTGATCCACGATCTGCTCGTTTTCAGTTGGAAAGCCCTTTACGCCGTGATGCAGCCCCGTTATGTGATAGTGGTATCCCCTAAAAAAGGGATTTAGCACCGCAGGCTTATCGGGCGCAGCATCGTAAGGCTCATAATCTTTCGGACTGCCTTTAAATTCCGCCCTGCGCTCGATTTTTAGATCCGAAATTTCAGGCAGCACCGCCTTTGCCTGCATATGCCCAAGCGTCTCATCAAGTAGCAAAAATACCGGCGTCATAAACCGCTCGGCTAGATTGAAAGCGCGCACGGTCTGCGTGTAAGCCTCCTTTAGCGAGCCCGGGCACAGCGCGATGCTTTGAAAATCGCCGTGAGTGGGGTTGCGAGCTTGCAAAATATCGCCCTGCGCCACTCGCGTAGGAAGCCCGGTGCTAGGACCTCCGCGCATAACATTTACGATTAAAAGCGGAATTTCAGCGATAAAGCCAAGCCCGATCTGCTCTGATTTCAGCGAAATTCCAGGGCCGGAGCTTGCCGTCATCGCCTTTGCACCGCTCATCGACGCGCCCAAAGCTACCGAAATGCCCGAAATTTCATCCTCCATCTGGATAAATTTGCCTCCGACCTTAGGTAGCAAGCGGCTCATCTCGTGCGCGATCTCGCTACTCGGCGTAATCGGGTAGCCGCCGAAAAAATTACAGCCGCAATCAATCGCCGCACGCGCAATTAAGGCGTTGCCTGTGGAAATTACCTCTCTCATTATGCGTCCTTGGGTTTCATAAAATTATTGTTTTTGATTTTTTCAGCCATCTCTCTAGCCTGCGAGCTTAGACGAGCGAATTTAAAGTCCTTGGGCGCGACGAAAATCGCAAAATCAGGGCAGTGCAACTCGCACTCCCTACAGCCGATACAGGCGCCCTCATCCACCACGTCGATCATCATGCCCTGCACGGCGCCCTCGTCCTGTCTCATCGCGATCGCGCCGCTAGGACAGACGCTTACGCAGATATTGCACGCCTTACAGCGGCTCTCATCCGTCCAGACGGCGCGCTGGCTCTCATTTTCGCTCATATTTTCTCCTTAATTTATCAAAATCTGCACTAAATCCCGCCTCGCGATTTAAAATTTGAAATTTTGCGGCGCAAGCCCGCTTTGATCGCATTGAAGTCCTCTCGTTTTTAAATTTTGCAGAGTTTAAATTTTAAAATTTTGTGGCGTTTAAAAATTTTACGTCACGCAAAATTCTGCGCCAAAGTAAAATTTTAATCTATGAAATTTCACAGCGGGCAAAATTGCGCAAATTTTAAAATTCCGCAGCGAATGAAATTTTACGCTGTAAAATTCCGCGAGCTTAAATTTCTTGCCAAAGTGAAATTTGATGCTGCAAATTCTATCACAAGAATTCTGCGCTTTAAAATTTTAGCTCTGTAAATTCCGCATCGCGTCGAATTCGCTTTATTTCCACTAAAACTTTAGCTCCGCTATCCGCTCACGCATCCGTTCGAGCTGCTTGTAAAACTCGCCCGAGTAGGCGAAATTTTTCTCTATCGCGCCCATTTTGCCGACGCTTACGAAGCGCCCCAAAGGCACTCCCGATCTATCCGCGACGCAGCAGGCGAGCGTGCCGCAGGTATCAAAAAGAATGTATTTTATGATTTTTACGATGCCCGCAGCGGGCGCCAAATACGCCGACGTACCCAGCAGCTCGCCGATCTGCGCGCCGGCGCATTTGGTATTTCGTACCGCGCGACCAAAAATTTCATCCGAAATTTCAAATCCCAGCTCGTTTTTAAGCGCAATCATCTCTTCGCTATGCGGACCCACGATCGCGCTTCTCATCGATGAAATTTCCTTGCCGCTCGCTCGCGCGAGTTCAAATTTAAGCCGCGCGCCGTCTAGCTCACCCGCCATGCCGATGACGCGCTCTTTTGCAAACCCGCTAGCTTGCAGCGCTGCATAAACCATAATATCAAGCGGATTGGTAACGACGATGATGATGGAGCTAGGCGCGTATTTTGCGGCATCACGCGCGCATTGCGCGACGATGGCGGCGTTGCTGCCAAACAGCTCCTCCCTGCTCTGCCCCGCCTTTCTTGCATGCCCCGCCGTGATCACGACGATGCCTGCCTCCGCTATGTCGCCGGGCTCCGTACTGCCGCTTATGCGCAGGTCGCGCTCATAAACCGCCGCCGTATGGGCTAGATCGAGTGCCTTGCCGCGCGCGATCCGCTCTACAGCATCCACAAGCGCAATGTTATCTATCTTTTGGCTCAAAGAATCGCTTACGATAAGATCGTTCGCTACCGCTGCGCCAATGTTTCCTGCGCCGAATATCGCTATTTTCATTGTTATCTCCCAAATATCGACCCGCATTTTTATAACTGCGGGGGTTAAATTTTAAAATTTAAAGACGAAATCTCGTTTTTTAAATTTGATGCCGAAACGGACTTAAATTTTACCTCTGCGCCTTTACGTTGCGCTCGTGCTCGGCTTGTGTGCGCGCAAAATCGTGAAGCCCCGTCTTTTTATTTCGCATAAAATACAGATACTCGCTCTTTGCGGGCGCAAAAACGGCGCGTATCGCATCGCGAGAGACCACGCACACGGGCTCTTTCGGAAGTCCGTCGTTGAGGTAGGTGTTGTAGTGGCTGGTGTCGGTGCGGATACGCTGCGGAGTGATCTTGACATGCGAAAACTCGCCGTAATTCAGCGTGCCGTCCATCTGAAGGCGCATATTTTTGGCTAAGCGATTGTCGATGACGGAGGCTACGAGGGGCATCTCATCTGCGTTTGCGGCCTCTTTTTGAATAACCGAGGCCTTGATCAGCACCTGCTTCCACGCCGTGGCGTTATAGTCGCCGCTAAGCTCGCGCGACAATCCTTCGTGGAATTTTTGCGCGCTTGAGATGAGGTGGTCAATGATATTTTTTTCGCTTTCGTTTTTGCTAATTTTGTAGGTTTCAGGCACCAAAAAGCCCTCGTAAAACGGCGCCGTGGCGTTGTATTCTCGCTCAAGCTCGCTAAAGCTTAGCCCGCGATCTTTCGCAAGCTGTTTTAAAAAGACGATCGTAGTCTCGCCCGGGATCAGCTTGATCTCGTTCATCACGGGCTTTGCGACGCTTAGCTCATACAAAAATTGGTATTTGGGCAAATTTTCGCCGCTAAGCTCCAGCTCGCCAGTTTTTGCGCCGCCGTAAAAAGAAAGCAGCCTCGCGTCGAATTTGCTAAATTTTGGATAGCTCTTTGAGAGTTGCGATAAAATTTTCGTTGAGCTGCCCTGGCCTATCTGCACGGTTGTCGCGTTGCCGACGCGCTCGTGTAGATCAAAGCCCACGGCCAAAAGGAAGATAGCCGCAAGCTCGATACAAATGCACGCCGCTTTGATGAGCTTTATAAAGAATTTCATGCGTTCCTTTCAAAATTTAGCTGAAATTATAGGCAAATAAGCCAAAATTTTGAATAAATTTCATATTATAAGCGCAGTTTTTCGGCACGCCCGATTTGATTTTGGGCGTAGCTTTTTAACGGGACGATGATGTATAAATTTTTAGCTAGATTTTTTCTTACTCTTACTATACTTTTTATAATCTGCGCGGTAGGTCTAAAACACGGTATTGCGATTTCGCAGCTGGACGTGGGCTTTGCAAAGCTTGAGGGTTTTTATCTCAAGCTAAATAAAAGTTTCGTGCTGCGTATCAAAAATCTTGAAATTACGCAAAATAATACACAAAATTTAGAGCAAAATTCCACCGATCTGCGCACGCAAAGCGAGAAAATTTTGGAATTTAGCAAAAAAATCTCACTCATCAACTCCTTTTTTGAAGAGATCGACGTGCAAAATTTGAAGATCAAGGGCGAAAGTCTAAAGCTAAAATACAAAAGCGACGTTTTTTACGCCGATACGCGGTTTTTTAGGCTAAACTCAAAGATCACGCCGAGCGCAAACGGGCTGAACTTCGATCCGATCGAGCTTGAACTAAATGATTTTAACCTCACTCTGCACGGCACGGCGCGAGCAAATTTCAGGGCCGATACGTATGATTTTAACGGCACCTTCGCTTCGCACGAGATCGCGGGCGAGCTTGACGTGCACAATATCGGCTCACAGCTAAATATCGAGATAAACCGCGCCTCGGCCTTGAGTCTGAAAAATTTTATGAATGAGCTGGGCGCGCTTACGGGGTTAAATCCTCTTGCGAACGAGTGGATCTACGGCAAGGCGGTCGCACAAAACTACTATATCGAAAACCTCCACGCCAAAATTGATCTGAAAGATCCGCGCCCGATCGCCGAAAACGTTAGCGCTACAGCCTACGCGCAGGATCTTACGATAAAATTTCAACCGCAAATCGAAGCCGTAACGGTAAAAGACGCCAACATCACGCTTAAAAACGATTTTCTAAATTTCACGCTGAATGAGCCTAAATTTAAAGGCAAAAGCCTGGAGGGAAGCGGCGTGCGTATCGGCGGGCTCTTTGAAGAGAGGCCGATCGTATATCTGGATCTGCGGACCAAGGAGAGTTTGGGCAAGGACCTTATAGCGATCCTGCAAAGCTACGGCATAGACGAGCCCGTATATCCGCTGGGCGGCGGGATCGATGCGCGCGTGCTGATAGACGTGGACGTCGAAAAGGAAAGCGCCAAGGTCGATGCGAACGTGACGCTAAAAGATGCCGATCTGATGATCTCTAAAGCGAAATTTCACTCCAAAGCCGCGCGGGTGCATATCACGGAAAAAAAGATCGACATCAAAGACGCGAATCTGCAAAATGAAATTTTTAACGCCACTGCAAGCGGCAGTATCGATATCGCCACGCGCAAAGCTAAATTTAACGGCGTTATTCATAGCTTCAATCTCTCCCCGAACGGCAAAGAAATTTTAAAATTTGGCGACGCGCGAGATAATATAAGCCTTGATTTTAGCGGCAAAGCGCCGGTGCTGAGCTCGCAATTTTTAGGCGCGAAGATGAGCTTCGGCGAGCGGATCGAGATTAGCTCGCCCGATATTAGCGGAATTTTGCCATTTTCTAAGACGCTTAAAAACGCGGGCATTAGCGGCGGAGATCTTAAAATTTTAACCAGCGATTTTACAAACTTAGATATCAGCAGCAGCAATCTCATCTTTGATTTCGGTCTGCTGAACAAGGACGGAAGCCATTATAAAAACGACTCTTTCGCGCTTAGAGTGCGCGGAGGCGATCTGGACGGCTCTAGCGGAAGCGGTAAAATTTCTCTCAAAATCAACAAAGGCGGCAACTTCGTCTCGCTAAAAGACGTGGACGTCGCGATCAATACGAGCGTGCAAACCAGCGAGTTTAATAGCGGCACAAAGGAGCGCTCGCCGATAAATTTCAGCGGGCAAAATTCTGCGATCGTGCTATCCGATCTTAATAAGACGCTGAAATTTACGCACTTTAACGGCGTGCTGGACGGCAAAAATATGAATTTAAACGCAAGCTTTAAACGCGGCGACGTGAAGTTGATCTTTAAAAAGAGCTTGCTTCAAATTTTTGCGCAAAACATCAGCGGCGAGGCGCTTAATCAATTTCTGGGCTCGCAGAGCTTCGACGGAGGGGTATTTACGCTAAAAGCAAGCGGTATCGATCCGCGCAACTACCGCGGCGAGATCAACGTGCAAAACACCTATCTGAAGGACTACATCATCTATCAAAGGCTGCTTAGCTTTATAAACTCCGTGCCGTCGCTGCTTACGTTTAAGACGCCCGATTTCAACGATCGCGGCTTTAGCGTGCAGAAGGGCAAAATTTACTTTCGCCGCAGCGGCGATAAAATTTACATAAACGCGATGAACTTTACCGGCAGTAGCGCAGACATCGCGGGTAACGGCGAAGTGGATATGAAAAGCGGCGCGCTAAATATCGATCTGGAGCTTAAATACCTCAAAGACGCAAGCTCGATAATCTCAAAAATCCCGCTGCTAAATCATATCATCTTGGGCGAAAACAACACGATCTCCACGATCATCGAGATTCGCGGCACGACGAAAAAACCCACCTACTCGACCGCCGTTGCGACCGACGTGCTAAAAACGCCGTATAATCTTATCAAAAACACGCTGATGCTGCCCTTTGTGATCTTCGGCGACAGCGAGGAGAGCAAATGAAATTTCCGCTCGATTATAAGGATAGCTTTGAAAAATCGCTGCTGTTTTGGCTCGTAAAATTCGTGCGCTACAAGCTAAGCGCGCTATCGAATAAGGAGCTGAAAAACGACGCGCTGTTTCGCCGCGCGAGCCTGGCGCTAAATCACGAGGTAGCAAATATCGGCGAACTCGAGCGGCTTGTAAAAGATGCGCGAAATGCGGGACTTACGGGCATCAATACCTATTTTAACCCGCTTAAAAAATTTTACGAAGCGATAGTAGAGTACGGCCTTGAGAGTATGAAAAATATCGACGAGGAGCTTTTGAGCGAAATTTTAGCTTCCATTACGGGCGGTCTGAGCGATGCGAGCAAAAAAAACTACCGCATCGCCGTGATAAATTTTTTCGGCTTCATCGACCGCCAAAACGAGCAGGACGGCACCTCGCACAACTTCGGTATCGAGCTTAAGCACTGGGGCGGCATTAGCGGCAGCCGCGGCACGAAGCTTCCGGAGTTTATGAGCGAAGAGGAGCTGAAGCGATTTTTGGACGCGATAAATCTAAGCGAGTTTCGCTCCTTTGCCCATCGCAACCGCCTGATCGTAAAAATCATCGTCTACACGGGCATCCGCGTGGGCGAAGCGATAAATTTAAAGCGCAAAGATATCGCGCCCGAGGGCGATCTTTTCATCATCCGAATTCGCGGCAAGGGCAATAAATACCGCATCGTAATGATCAAACGCCACCTGATCGAGGAGCATCTAAACGCGCTGGAGACGAACTTTGCCAACAAAGAGGGCTATCTTTTCGTCACCAAAAACGGCGCGCCGCTTACTCAGGCCTACGTTAGCGGCATCGTGGAGAAAATTTTAATGAGCGCGGGCATACGCAAGGAAAAAAACGGCGCTCACATGCTGCGCCACACCTTCGCGACGATGCTTTACAAAAAGCAAAAGGACCTCGTGCTCGTCCAAGAAGCCCTCGGCCACGCGAGCCTAAATACTTCGCGCATCTACACCCACTTCGACAGCGACAAACTGCGCCTTGCGGCGAAGGTCGCGGAGGAATTCGAAGAGTGAAATTTTAAAATTTGAGATGGCGCGAGGCTTGCTTGAGCGAGATTTTTTAAATCTCGTTTTGATGCGACTTTGAAATCGTTTTTATGGAATATTTTACAAGAATTTCAGAATTTTATTTTGAAAAATTCTGAAATTTGTTTTTCATACTAGCATAACAGAACCTAAAAATTTTACCTTGCGAGCTTTAGAATTTAACTCGGCAAAATTTAAAATTAACGCGCGAGCCTTAGAGCTTGATCGCAAAAGAATCTAAAATTTTACTCTTTTGGAATATAGAATAATTTACTTTTTAGATTTTCTCATGCGATTTTGCCTAAAATTCCAGATAAATTTAGTATAAAATTTCATTTAAATTTTGACGATACTGGATTTCATCCAAGAATTTTATAAGCAAAGGATAATCGACATATTAAGAGGTAGCGGATATAAAATTTATCTGCAAATTCCGCAAGGATGGAATTTCTGATTTAAAATTTAAACCCTCAAAATTTTATAGTTTGATTTACTTCCAAATTCTCATCGCACCGTATTCGCCTTAAAATTAAAGACACAAAAGATTCTGCCACCAAAGTTTGCTGCGAAATTTACCGATGCGAAGCTTGCTTCGTAAACAGCGCAAGAATCATATAGGAATTTATAATAAAAATTTAAAGATACAAAATCCATCGGCATGACTATTTTTAGATTTATTTTACGACAGAAATCCCGCTCTTGCGAGCAGGATTTCATTTCTTAGGGGGATAAGAAAAGGAGTTTAGGCTAAATAAATTTAGCCCGAGATTTCGTCTAGCCACGGAATTCGCGGCAAAAAGGAGCAAAAAGACGAAATCTCGCGCAAAATTTTAAGCCAAGATTTGAACGATCAGCTCGCGACAATAAACGAAATTTGCGACGGCTTCGAAAGCTATCGCAAAAAATGCCGTGCCGCAAGCATCAAAATTAAACGAGCCTTTGTTTTTTGAAATACTCGCGCGGAGCCTTGCAGAGCGGACAGGCGCCCGGGGCTTTCTTGCCGCGATGAACGTGCCCGCAGACCTCGCACACCCAAACTTCCTCGTCGAAACTCTCGAAAAAGCCCTCCTCTAGCAGGATCTTTTGAAGCTCGTTGTATTCGCGCTCGTGCTCCTGCTCGACCTTGCCGATAGCGTTAAAAAGGCGCGCAACCTCTTTTTTACCCTCTTCGGTCGCGATTTTAGCGAAGCTCGGATACATACTCTCGTGCTCGTAGCGCTCGCCGGCGGCAGCATCGAGCAGATTTTTATCCATCTTATCAAGCGGGATACCCGCAGCCGCGTGATGTGCCTTTAGCTCGGCTCTGGCGTGCCATTTTTCGTTTTCGGCAGCCTCGTAAAAATGTCGCGCGATGGCGTGAAAGCCCGCCTCTTTGGCCAAATCGCCATAAAGATCGTATTTGTTGCGCGCCTGGGACTCGCCTGCGAACGCCTTCATCAAATTTACCTGCGTCAGATCCTCGGTAATGCATTTCATCGGCTCGCCGCAGCAGCTAAGCGTGCCGCCGCCTACGTTTTGCACCTCGACCTCCGCGCCGCACTTGTCGCATCTGTAAGTTTCGTACTGTCTCATTTTCAACCCCCTTATCAAAAATTTTGTGGAATGATACCAAAGCTACTATTAAATTTTACTTAATAAATTTTATTCTTCTCAATAAATTTATATTTTTGAGAAAATTTCAGCGTGAAATTTCCATCCGTAAAATCTAAATTTAAGGTTTTTCAAAGCAAATGGAATTTCAAGCGAAAGTGCTAACACTCGATCATCTAAAAATATGAAATTTAGTTTTCTGACTCATTTAGTCTACGATTTTAAGGCGAGCCACATCATTGGAAATTTTTTAAAATTTAAAGTTATCTCAAAAATAACTTGCTAATTTTACCGCGCAGTCTTGTTTATGAGTATATAACGATGCTCGGCAAAAGTAGCTTTAAATGCGCTAACGAGCTGCCCGATTGTAATTATGAAGCGTTAAAAGCGTAATTAAGGGCGTTGTAGCATTACCATTCTGCCGCTATGATCGGTAATATCTGAGAATTTATGAATGTCAAATTCTAAGCCGCAAATCGAGCAAGGAGGAAATTTATCGATTTCCTTCTCGCCTAAAAGCGAGCAAATTCCGCCTATTGTCGGATTATGTCCAACGATAAATACGCATTCTGCGCCAGCTGCATTAAAATTTTGCACAACATCAGTGCTAGAAATTTCCACATTGTTGCAAGATATCGCATTATTTTCGCTAATGCTAGCGGGAATTTTAGTGCTCTTAAAAGCAGAATTTTCAGCGTTTGCATCGCGATGTTTTTCGCTACTCAAACCAACCGCATTGTATTTTTCAACATTCACACTGCACTCAAAAAATCGTATATCATCCAAGCTGCGAACAAACTTTGCTAAATCCCATAAGCCTATGTCGTATAACTCTCGCAATGACGCTACCCTTTTTGTCGCATCCAACGCATTAGCGATAATTAGCGCCGTATGGAGTGCGCGTATAGCCGAGCTTGTAATAATCAAATCAGGCGCAAGTCCCAAGCTACGCAGCTTTTCTCCGAGTTTAATTGCGCAAAGTTCACCCGCATAGCTCAATGTCCGTTCAAAATCGCTTCCGTTGCCGCTTTGCGCCTCGGCATGTCTTATAAAATATATCCGTTTCATCTGCATCCTTTCATAAAATTTTATGTATAATTTAGCGTTAAATTCTACAAAATTCTAAATTTTTTCTGGATCATTCCAAAACCATAACCGACCACAAATCCCGCTATGTGCACATACCATGCCACATTTACGCCCATTAACATCGGCGCAAAGCTCATTATCAAAATCGCGACAAAAATCCCGCCCGCATTGCGTTCATCAAAATAAGCAATCACGCCTAAAAGCACGCAGATAGCGCCACTAGCGCCTACGATATTGACGATTTCTCCCATGCTCATGGCATAACGGATATAAATCAGACACAAAGCGCCGCTCAGCAGCCCGCCTACGATGTAAAGTAGCGTAAATTTTATCCCACCGAACGCTCGCTCTAAAATCCCACCAAATTGATATAAAACCGCCATATTCATCGCTAGATGCATCACTCCGCCGTGCATAAAAAATGAACTTAGTAGCTGCCACAGCATCCCTTCGAAAAAATACGGATTGAGCCCGAAAAATAGGTAGGACTTAAAGCCAAAAAAATATTCCAATGCGAATGAAATCACGAAAAATAGGATATTTGCTGCGATTATCGCGAGAGTAAATTTGCCTGATTGCATGAAACTCCTTAAATTTTTCACGCATAGTAGCGAAATTTTGATTAAATTAAAGGCGTCGTGTAATTTTATAGGCTCGAGATAAATTTATGGATAAGTGCTAAGCATTAAAATTCGTTAATAGTTTTAATTGCAAGCGCCTTATCAAAATAGCTGCGTTAAAATTTAAAATTTAGATATAAAACTTTAAACTAAAATTTCCTTAATAAAATTTAGATCGTAAATCTTTTTTAAAACTTTACGGAATTCATAGAGTTTATCCGACGTAAATTAAAAAGCAAACACACTGTAAATTTAAAAACGATAAAATTGCAGTTATATGAAGCCATTTTGTAGAATTTTATATAAAATTATAAGTATAATTTTACTAAGAATAACAAAAATTTGAGTTCAAATTAATTTCAAAATAAATTTTTAGAGTAATATTTTATTA